>JALNXP010000007.1 GCA_023230285.1 Bacteroidales bacterium
ACGATAAATTGATTGCCAATAAAAAATATTTGGCATCTTCGCGTCCGACAGCTGTTAACTTGTCGTGGGCTCTTAATCGCATTGAAAAAGTTGCAGTTGCGAATAAGCATCTGCCGGTAAATAAAATCATATCGCTTATAAAAGAAGAGGCGATAAAAATAAAAGAAGAGGATATTGAAAATTGTACAGCTATAGGAAATTACGGTAAGTCGTTGATAAACAACAATACCGGTGTGCTGACACATTGTAATGCAGGACATTTGGCTGTCGGGAAATATGGTACGGCGCTGGCTCCTATATATTTTGCTCATCAGGAAGGAAAAACTTTCAGAGTCTATGCAGATGAAACGCGTCCATTGCTGCAAGGCTCCCGACTGACAGCGTTTGAACTCCAAAAATCCGACATAGATGTCACACTTATCTGTGATAATATGGCTTCCGTGGTTATGCAGAAAGGATTGGTAAACCTTATTCTCGTTGGGGGTGACAGAGTGGCTGCAAACGGCGACTTAGCTAATAAAATAGGTACAAATACATTGGCTGTCCTCGCTAATTATTATCAAATTCCATTCTATTGCTGCATTCCGTCTTCTACTATTGATGCCGGCTGTAAAGACGGAAATTCGATAGTTGTAGAAGAACGTGATGGTCGCGAAATTACAGACTTCTGGTTCTATAAACCGATGGCACCTGTTAATACTAAAACTTTCAATCCCGCTTTCGACATCACAGACCATTCTTTGATAACAGGCTATATAACGGAAAAAGGTATCTTCAGTAATATAGCTGATGCAATATAATATCTTGTTGATGAGTGCTTTGAGTTAATATAATTAAATCATTTATTTTATCTTATGAATGTAAAGAAGATAGAACTTTTGTCGCCTGCTAAAAATCTTGTTTGCGGAGTAGAAGCCATAAACCATGGTGCTGATGCTGTGTATATAGGTGCACCATGCTTTGGAGCTCGTGCCGCTGTTGGCAACTCTATTGAAGACATTGCAACGCTCTCCGATTATGCTCATCGCTACTTTGCTAAAGTGTATGTCGCCCTGAATACTTTGCTTTATGATGATGAATTAATTGAAGCACAGCGTATTATCAAAAATTTATATAATATCGGTGCAGATGCTATCATTATACAAGACTTTGGAATTTTAAAACTTGATATACCACCGATAGCTTTACATGCAAGTACTCAGATGAATATCAGAACAGCCGGGAAAGTCCGGTTTTTACAAGATATAGGCTTTAACAGAGTGGTGCTGGCAAGAGAATTGTCGTTGCAGGAAATAACCGACATCAGCAATAATACGGATGTTGAATTGGAGGCTTTTGTCCATGGTGCTTTGTGCGCAAGTTATAGCGGACAGTGTTATATCAGTGAATATTCCTGCAAACGTAGTGCTAATCGTGGAAATTGTGCGCAATATTGTCGTTTGCCATATACTTTAAAAGATGCAACAGATAAAGTTATCGCCGAAAATAAATATCTTCTCTCGCTAAAAGATTTAGACCGTTCCGATTATTTGTCGGAAATGATTAACGCCGGCATCTGCTCGTTTAAAATAGAAGGTAGACTGAAAAATCTTGATTATGTGAAAAATATAACGGCTTTTTATAGGCAGAAGTTAGATGCTTTATTAGAGATAGACAATTCATTATCACGGACATCTGCCGGTGCAGGCACATTTTATTTTACTCCAAATCCGCAAAAGACATTTCATCGCTCTAAAACTGATTTTTTGTTGCATGGAAATAAAGATAATGTTTCTTATATCGACACACCTAAATCGACAGGCGAATATGTCGGCAATGTATTGAAAGTTGGCAGAAAGTGTTTTTACATAGACTCTCAAACAGCATTGTCTAATGGTGATGGCTTATGCTTTTATCAAGATGGAGAGTTGGTTGGATTGAGAATCAACAATATAGAAGATAAGAAAATATATGTATTCGGTGATTTGCTTCCTGAAGCAGGAGATAAAATCTACAGAAATTTTGATATTAAGTTTAACAAACAGTTGGAAAAAAAGTCGGCAGAAAGAAGGGTAGGCGTGAGGATGTTGTTTTCGGAGACGGCAGGTGGTTATAGAATAGATGCGATTGATGAAACAGGGATAAGTATTTCGCAAGAGTTTGTTTGTGAGAAACAGTCGGCGGACAAGCCGGAGCTGATGTTTGAAAATATTAAGTTGCAGCTGGCAAAGACCGGAGATACAATATATAAAGTTGATGCAGTTGAAATATCAGAGACTTCATTACCGAGTTTTATTCCGTCATCGGTGTTGGCAAAATGGCGCAGAGAAATTATCTGCAAGTTAGATGAGTCGCGTAAAGTCATTCTTACACAAAATAAAATATATTTTGAGCTGGATAAAGGCTGTCGGTCTGAATTTTATGCCGACAAAGTTATTTCGTATAGAGACAACATCATGAATTTCAAGGCGGCGGAGTTTTATAGAGACCACGGTGCTAAGAACATAGTTTTTGCTTTTGAGCAGCAGCAGCCAACAGAAGCTGTCTTGATGCAGTGCAGGTTTTGTATAAAGAACACGCTCGGCTTGTGTCCTAAGCAGACCGGCAATCAGCGAGATGATTATAAGGAGCCATATTATTTGTTCAGTATAGGGAACAAATACCGGCTTGAGTTTGATTGTGGATTGTGCGAGATGAAGGTGATGGGAGAGTAGGGGGGAGGCAGAGTTACGTAAATGATAATGTTTACTAAACACTAATCATTATATACAGCCTCCATCATCCCCGGATGCTCTTCAATATACTTTTTCATGGTCTCGTAGCCAATCTCATAAATCTCTTTATATTTTTCAAAATTGAAGTTGTTATATTTTTCAATTGCCATACAATCTATAACATAGTCGCACATTACACGCCCCTCTTTAGAGTTTGAAATAGTCATAGTGTTCATGGTACGTATGGATAATCCGATGAAATCATTAATGGTGTCGAGCTTAGATGGCGGTACTACGTCAATTCCTATTAAAATATCACATTTGTCGCGAATCGCTTGCGCCGGCATGTTGTTAGTCGTTCCGCCGTCTACATAAAATTGTCCGTCAATAATAACAGATTCAAAAACAGCAGGAATTGATGATGATGCAAGAACATATTCTTTTAACATGTTGCCACTGCCGATAAATTCACATTCTTGGGTGTTAAGATTGGTAACACTTACATATAAATGTTTTTGTAAGCTGTCAAATGAATTGTGACCGATGTATTTATCCATCAATTTTTCAACATTCTTATGGGAAGATAAGCCAAGGTTTACCCTGTCGACAGAAGGATAGAAAAGTTTTGTCTTTTTGTATATTTTTTCTTTTTGAGCCATTGTATAGATTTCAGTTGGTGCCATGCCGTTAGCATAAAATGCTCCGACTAAAGCTCCCATACTCGCTCCGGCAACATAATCAGGATATATGCCGGCTTCCTCAAGCGCCTGGAGACACCCTATGTGTGCAAAGCCTAACGCTCCGCCTCCGCTGAGAACAACTCCTACAGTCGGTTGTGAATTAATGGTCGTATGTATCATTATCAAAAGGATTGGTATTATTATTCGTTTTGCTGCCATATTATTTTAACGATTTAATATATGGTTTATTATATTAAATCTGCTTGTAATGTTCGGTATTCGCTACTTTTTTTATGAAATCAGTCAGATATAATGCAGTGCCTTCTATCCCTAATACAGACGTGTCTATCATTAAATGATATGAACTTTTATCTCCCCAGATTTTATTGGTGAAGTGATTATAATATGATGCTCTGAGTTTATCTTGCTTGCTCATTGTTTTGATGGCTTCCTCTTTGCTGTTCATATTCTGATATTGTATGAGATTCTTGGCTTTAAAATCTAATGAAGCATAACAAAAAATATTGATACATAGTTGATTATCTCTTAAAACGTAGTCGGCACACCTCCCTACAAACAAGCATGGCTTTTGAGCTGCAAGTTTTTTTATAACTTCAGATTGAACTTTAAACAACGACTCTTCCGACAAAGGATTGTTGATGTTGCTGTATGTGCTTGTGTTAGGTGAAATGTTTAAGAATATTGATGTAAACCATCGCCGTTTTTCATCAATAGCTTCAAGACAGTCTTTGCAGATGCCGCTGGCTTGTGCTGTCAAATTAACCAACTTGCTGTCATAAAAATCTATCTTAAGTTCTTGAGCAATAAGTTCGCCTATTTTGTGTCCGCCGCTACCATATTGACGTCCGATGTTTACGATAAGGTTGTTCATGTTTTTTTTGCAAATGTAGTATTTTTATTAATTTTGCACTCCAAAATATCGGCTTTGAATAAAAAAATTTTAAACTTGGCTTTGCCAAACATTATTACCAACATAACTGTCCCTTTGTTGGGTATGGTTGATTTGGCAATAGTAGGACATATTGGTGATGAATGTCTTATCGGGGCAATAGCCTTAGGTACTATGATTTTTAATCTTATTTATTGGAATTTCGGCTTTTTGAGAATAGGCACAAGCGGCTTTACGGCTCAGGCTTATGGTGCGGGCAATATTGCCGAGTCTTTGCGGGTATTGGTGCGTGCGCTGTTTATAGCTTTGGTCTCTGCCGTGTTGCTTATTGCTCTTCAGCAGCCTATTGCACTGCTATCTAAGACTATTGTTAAAAGCGGTGATGACGTAATGAACCTCGCTTTGAAATATTTTTATATCAGAATATGGGCTGCACCGGCTACTCTTGGATTGTATGCTATCAAAGGTTGGTTTATCGGCATGCAAAATGCTAAATATCCTATGTTTGTGGCTATTGTGCTTAATGTGGTGAATGTTTTATGCAGCCTTGCTTTTGCAGTCGGACTTAAAATGGGAATTGCCGGTGTAGCCATAGGTACTGTTGTGGCTCAATATTCCGGACTCGTGATGGCTGTCGCCTTGTGGTTCAAAAAATATGGAACTCTTTATGCTGAAATTAACTTGAAATCTTGTCTGGTGTTTAGCGAAATGAAACGCTTTTTTTCCGTCAACGGTGATATTTTTATACGCTCTATTTGTATGATAGCAGTGTTCACTTTCATACCGGCGGTGTCTGCTTCGATGGGCAATATGGTACTCGCTGCCAACACTTTGCTGATGCAGCTGTTTACACTGTTCTCTTATGTCATGGACGGATTTGCTTATGCCGGAGAATCTTTAGTCGGGAGATTTATAGGAGCTAAGGACAAATATTCACTGAAACTGTCTATAAAGTGTTTGCTGCGTTGGGGCGGCTTGCTTACACTAATATTTACTGTCGCTTACTTTTTCTTCGGCAGAGATATTTTATCACTGCTCACTAATGATAATAATGTTATTGATGCTGCAATGGAGTTTTTCGTATGGAGCCTTGTTGTGCCTGTTGCCGGCTTCTCGGCATTTCTGTTCGATGGTATCTATGTTGGTGCAATAGCTTCTAAATCAATGCGTAATGTTATTGTGGCGGCAACTGCCGCCTTCTTCTTGGCATATTTCCCGCTATATAGATTTTTGGGTAACGATGGCTTGTGGATAGCTTTTCTGCTGTTTCTTGTTTTTAGAGGTGGCTTGATGTGGCTGAATATGAATAAAGCTGTGATTAAACAAGTAAAAGATTGACTATGAGTGCAATATTCGCCTTTAAACAGTTCAGCGTTTGCCACGACAAGTCTACTATGCGTGTAGGTACCGATGCTGTGTTGTTGGGCGCATTTTTGAAAATTTTGAGTGAAAATCGTGAAATAAATTCTATATTGGACGTAGGTACCGGCTGTGGCGTTTTAGCTCTTATAGCAACTCAAAAGTTCCATGCTGCCAATGTTTTGGCTATAGATATTGATGCCGATTCTGTTGCTGAAGCTGACACTAACTTTCGTAACTCGCCGTGGAAAAACAGATTATGTGCCATGTGTACGTCATTGCAGGATTTTATTAAATCACAGGATAACAAATTTGATGTAATTATCTCTAATCCGCCTTATTTTGAAAATTCATTAAAATGTTCGTCAAAAGCTAAAAATAAAGCGAGGCATAATGATACTTTGCCTTTTGCTGCACTTGCTGTTGGTACTCGAAAGTTGCTGAAAAATACCGGCTGTTTTGTCTGCATCTTGCCTAAAACAGAAGCGGAAAAGTTGATAGCTCTTTGTCGTATTGAAAAACTTTATTGCAATCATATAATCAATATTTTTTCTAAATGTTCTGATTGTGAGGCAAAACGTATTGTCATGAAATTTGAATTTTCTGAGAAAGTCTTGATTGCTGCCGATTTCTATATCAGAAATGATGATAATTCTTATACAGATGACTATTATGAGGCTGTAAAAGATTTGTTGCTTGTAGGAGAAGAGTAGAAGTATGAGACTCGTTTTATTTGCTAATGCAAAATTTCTATTTCCCTCAATTTTTATTACTTCATGGGTTTTTAAAAATTTTCTTTTACCTTTGCAAAAAATATATTCATTATGAGTTTAGAAGAAAAAATTAATGGCGAAATAAAAAAGGCTATGTTGGCTAAAGATGCCGGCAGACTTAATGCTCTCAGGGCAATAAAGTCTGCAATATTATTACTGAAAACAGATAAAAATGTAGGCGAAATTACTTCCGAAGTAGAAATCTCTTTACTTCAAAAACTTGTAAAACAAAGAAGAGAAGCTGCCGATATATATAAACAACAAAACAGGACAGACCTTTATGACGAGGAAATGAGCCAAGTTGTTGTTATAGAAGATTTTCTCCCTGCACAACTTTCGGAAGAGGAAGTGAGAACTATAGTGAAAAATGTTATCGAGAAAGTTGGAGCGTCCTCAGTGAAAGATATGGGCAAAGTGATGGGAATGGCTACTAAAGAGCTCGCCGGAAAAGCGGAAGGCAAACTTGTGGCTTCTTTGGTTAAAGAGCTGTTGTCTTAATCTGTTTGCTGCATAATGAAACTGTCGGCAGTTATAATTACTTTTAACGAAGAGATGAATATTCGTAGATGTCTTGCCTCTTTGGTTGGTGCTGCCGATGAAATTGTCGTGCTTGATTCATTTTCTACAGACAATACGGCTGAAATATGCTCCGACTTTCCTGCGGTTAAATTTCATCAGCGTGAATGGACGGGCTATTCTGATGCTAAAAATTATGCCAACTCATTGGCTACAAATGATTTTATTCTGTCTGTCGATGCCGATGAAACACTTTCGGATAAACTGAAAAATTCTATCCTTGAGGTGAAAGATAGTCTCGAACCCGATGTGGCTTTTTCAATGAATCGACTTAATAATTATTGCGGGAAATGGATACGGCATTGCGGCTGGTATCCAGATACAAAAATCCGTATCTGGAACAGAAATTCCGGTTGCTGGAGCGGCGCATTGCACGAAAAATTGGTATTCAATACTAAAATGAAAATTGAAAAATTAGATGGCGACCTATTGCATTTTACTTGCAGTTCTTTGGAAAATCATCTTAAACAAATTGAAAAGTTTACCAACATCGCAGCTGAAGAAATGTATAATAATAATGTGAAGTTTTCTTCGATTAAGATGTATGTAAAGTCGTTTGCCAAATTTTTATCGTCATATCTGTTGTATTTGGGGTTCTTAGACGGACATTATGGCTTTGTAATCTCAAAAATGGCAGCGCATTCTGTGCTTAGAAAGTATCAAAAATTGAGAATAATAAGTCGAAAATGATTACAGTTCTGTACATTTCTTCCCAAACAGCATGGCGTGGCGGTGAATTGCAATTGGTGTATTTGCTTGATAATGTGTGTTCTAATCCCGAATTTCAGACTTTAGTACTGTGTCCGACTAATTCCGAACTCAGTAAATATTGTAATATAAACAACATAAGTTGTATCACTTTTAAAAATTGTCTGTCCAGTAGACTGAAAACAGCTTTGTCGCTCGGCAAAATTTGTAAAGTTGCCGGTGTTTCTCTCATACATGCCCAAGATTCGCATTCTTTAGGTATGGTTGCTGTCGCTAATATGTTGTCAATTAATAAATTACCTGTGGTCGCTCAACGTAGAGTGGTGTTTAAAATCAAAAATAACTTTTTTTCAAAATATAAGTATAATTCTAAGTTGGTAAAAAAAGTAATTTGCGATTCCAATAAAGTGAAATACATGGTGCTGCAAATATTGTCGTATCCCGATAAGGCTTGTACTATTTATGCCGGAATAGACGTGGAAAAATTTTTTAATACGCATAAAAACAATAAATTACACTGCTTACTTAAAGTTGATGATAGCGTTAGATTGGTTGGCAATGTAGCTGCTATTACTCCGGAAAAAGGTTATTTTACTTTCGTAGATGTCGCTTCTGTCATTACTCAAAAATATGATGATGTTATATTTGTAATTATTGGCGATGGTAAGGATAAAACAGCGATTGAAAAATATATTGCAGAGAAAAATCTTGTTGGCAAAGTTTTGTTAACAGGCTTTCGTGACGATGTTCATGAGTTGCTGCCGGATTTAGATGTTCTTCTTGTTACTTCTATTGAAGAAGGATTAGGTATGAATATTTTAGAGGCTTTTGCTGCCAGAACTCCGGTTACGGCAACTAATGCCGGTGGAATACCCGAAATTGTTATTGATGAAAAAACCGGTTTGCTCGCAAATGTTGGTGATGCTGATAAATTGGCTGAAGATGTAGTTAATTTACTTGAAAATAATACGTTACGTGATGAGATGGTTGCAAATGCCGCCGAAGTGGTGAAGCAACATTCTAAAAATTTTACTGTTGAGGCTGTTATAAACGTTTATAAGGAGATACTTCAATGATTTTTGTCGCTATTCCTATACTTCGCGAATATGAAAATGTCGCCGGCTTGCTTGCCGACTTGAGAAGTCAGTCGTATAAGAATTTCAAGACGTTTTTTTGTGTAAACAATCCGGCTTCGTGGCTTGTTAAAGATTTACATCAAATAGATGTTGAAGATAATGCTAAGACATTGCAAGAACTTTCATTTGTTGATGATTTAGATGTTGTCGTCATAGATAAATCTTCGTATGGTAATGCTTTTGATGATAAAGTCGCAGGAGTCGGAATGGCGCGTAAGGTGATGATGGACAGAATTTTATCTGAAGCAAATCCGGAAGATTTGATAGTTAGTTTAGATGCAGATACACATTTTCTGCCTGATTATTTTGCTTCTGTCGCTGAGAATTTTACTGCTCACAAATCAGCTGTGGGCATGGCTGTTCCGTATTATCATCTTCTTACTGACAATGAAGTGCAAAATCAATGTATTTTGAGATATGAGGTTTATATGAGACATTATTGTATCAACTTGTTGAAAATTAATAATCCGTATTCTTTTACGGCTCTCGGCTCTGCAATGGCTTTTCCTGCTAAATCTTATCTGAAAGTCGGTGGTATGACAGCCCGAACGTCCGGTGAAGATTTTTATTTTATGCAAAATTTGTGTAAAACTGGTAAGTTGCTGTTATGGAACGACTTACATGTATATCCGCAGGCAAGATATTCCGATAGGGTAGCATTTGGAACGGGACCGGCTATGGCAAAAGGTAAAGTCGGCGACTGGAAATCGTATCCGTTTTACGATGAAAAATATTTTCAAGAAGTGAAAAATACATATAACTTGTTTCCGGCTTTGTTTGTAGAAGACGTTGCAACAGAAATGGACGATTTTTTTGAATATATATTCAAAACTAAAGACTTATGGTCGCCGTTGCGAAAAAATTTTAAAACTGTTGAACAGTTTGTGCGTGCTTGTACTGTTAAGATAGATGCTTTGCGTATCTTACAATTTCTCAGGTTTCGTCAAAAAGAAACAGATGAAATACCTTATGCGAATGAAAATTTATCTTCTTTAAGAGATAAGTTGTTTGAAGAAGAATCTTTACTTAGAAAAAAACATGATTTGTCAATTAAATAATAAATTTTATTGCTATGATTGTAGTCCTTGGACCTACCGCTACCGGTAAAACAAAATTTGCAGCCCGACTTGCTGCTGCTATTAATGCTGAAATTATCAGTGCTGATTCTCGACAGGTTTATAAGGATATGACTGTTGGAACAGGTAAGGATTATAAGGATTATTTAGTCGGAGATGTCAACATTCCTTGTCATTTGGTGGATTTGGCAGAACCCGGATATGAGTATAACGTTTTTGAATTTAAAAGAGATTTTTATCGTGCTTTTAATGAGATTATTTCAAAAAACAAACAGGCTATTTTGTGTGGTGGTACAGGCTTGTATATAGAAGCTGTGCTGTCTAATTATCGTCTTGATGAGGTTCCGATAAACAAAGATTTGCGCAGCGAACTTGAAAGTTATGATGATGAGCAACTTGCGGCAGTCCTTGCTACAATGAAAAAGTTGCATAATCATACGGATACTGATACACGTGAACGTATGTTAAGGGCTATAGAAATTGAAAAACATTTTTGCGAACATAAAGAAGTTGAAGAAGAACAGATAGTGCCTGAAATAATTTTTGGCTTGTCAGGAGATAGAGATTTTGTGAGAGAGAAGATAACGTGCAGATTGAGAGACCGCCTCGAAAATGAAAATATGATTGGTGAAGTGGAAAAATTGCTTGCGTCCGGCGTGGATTCTGAAAGATTAAAGCGTTATGGACTTGAATATAAGTATATTACCATGTATATATTGGGAGAGTTGTCTTATGAAAATATGTTTGAGAAATTAAATATAGCTATACATCAATTTTCTAAGCGACAGATGACATGGTTTAGGCGGATGGAACGGCACGGCTATAATATCAGATGGATAGATTGTCAGCTTGATGACGACACAAAGTTGCGTGTTGCATTAGAAATGCTTGGCGAACCGGCTTATCAGAAATGAATAATTTAATGTCTAATTGTTTAATTACAGACAAACATAATTTATTCCGAACTCTGAACTCTCCGAACTCTTAAAAGTTTCAGCATAAAAATTCATCATCGTTTTTGTTGTGCTTGTAGCTGCAAACATACATTGCTTCGTTGGCAACCATTATGTTCTTTTCATATTTTTTGTCTGGATGTTTGATGCTTAGGTTGTGCCAAATGTTATGAGCATTTAAAGCAAAAATATGCCCTTCGGTAAAAGAGCCGATGCTGATGTCTATTATCCCCATTTTTAGGAAGACAAGTGCAAGAGAGTCAAGGTAATTCTCGTTATCGGGGTTGTTTACGCATAATTCGTAAGTCGTTTTTTGCACTTCCTTGTAAATTGCTAACGCCTTTAAAGTTTTTTGCTCATTATTAAATAATTCGGCTAATTGCATGTACGCTTGTATTAAGTTCACTTTTGTCCAATTATTTTTCGGTGTAGGATTATTCAGCTCTGAAGATATTTTAATGCGATGTTCTATAATATCTTGTGCTTGCCTGTTTTCGCCCTTGGCTATGTGAATGTCGGCAATAATACCGTAACATAGTGAAATACTGTTGATTATGTCGCTGTTGCTCGGTAACGTTTCGCTTAAATCATATAAAATGCCGGTGGCTTTTGTTATGTGATATTCGGCTTTGTTGTATTTCTTGTTTTGCAAATATATGTCACCCAAATAAAAATATATTGTGGCTAACATATAATAATTGTAAGGGTGGTTATCATCTTTACATAAATTGATAATATGTGGCTCTATGATATGAATATATTCTAAGAGTTGTTTATTGATACATTTATTATATAATAATTTATATACATCAAAGATTAATAAGCTGAATAAGTCGTGCTTGTCGCTTGATTCTTTACTTACGAGGATGCCTATCATCTCTTCAATTTCTTCGTGCTGATTTGTATCTGAAATGTTGTCGGCGATAATTTGTCCAACTATGTTAATGTCATCTTCAGATAATGATCCTATGTTTTTAAAAAATTCCTCCATGTGTTTTTCCTTTTTCTTATATATCAGTGATACGTGTCGTTTGTCAATTTATTTGCGGTAAAGTTATTAACAAAGTTGTCAACAATGTGATTATGCTAAAAATAAAAATAATAAAACATAGTATATGATAAAAAAAGGCTACCTTTGCAACTTAATTTTTAGAAACCTAATTAAATATTTTGAAAGGTAGTAAACGATGGAAAAATTAGCGGTAGTAGCACTTGGTGGCAATGCACTTTTAAAAAGTGGACAAAAGGGTACAATTGATGATCAGATAGATAATGCGAGAGTTGCAGCTGAAAATTTAATGAAACTTCAAAAAAGAGATTATAATTTTGTTATCACTCATGGTAATGGACCTCAGGTAGGGAACATTTTATTGGCGAATGCTGCAGGAAATCAGGTACATGGTATTCCTGATATGCCTTTAGATGTTGCAGTTGCTTATTCACAGGGCTTTATAGGATATATAATTGAGCAGCAGCTTCGTAATGTGTTGCGTGAGAATGAAATGTATATGGATATTATTACCATTGTAACTCAGGTGATTGTTAATAAACAAGACCCTGCGTTTTTAAATCCTACAAAACCGGTTGGACCTTATTATACTAAAGAACAAGCCGATAATTTATCACTTGAGACCGGTGCTGTATATAAAGAAGATGCTCGCGGCAGAGGTTGGAGAAAGGTTGTTGCCTCTCCACGCCCGCTTATCATCAATAATACTAATGCTATTTCTAAACTTGCTCGCGCTCATAATATTATTATAGCTGTCGGCGGCGGCGGCATTCCTGTCTATTTTGAAAGACATGACAAACTTACCGGCATAGATGCCGTTATTGACAAAGACCTTGCTTCTTCTTTGCTCGCTCGTCAAATTAATGCCGATAAATTTTTTATATTAACGGACGTGCCTAAAGTTTGTATTAACTATAATACTCCACAAGAATTCGCAATAGATAAAATGACTATTAATGAGGCACAACAATATTTTCAAGAAGGACAGTTCGCACCGGGTAGCATGGGACCTAAAATTACAGCTGCTGTACAGTTCGTGGAAAGTACAGGTAAAGATGCTATCATAACCAGTATTGAACGCCTCGGTATTGATAATGGCGGCACCAGAATAGTGTTCGCATAGAAATAAATTTATGCTGAAAAATAAGAGGCAGGCTTGTGTAAGTCTGCCTCTTTGTCTTTTGAATTTTTATTGTTAAAAAAAAATTTGTAATTGATAGATTTTGCTGTTTTTATGCCTCTATATAGACATATTATTAATTTTTAAAGGTACAACAAATGAAAATTCAAATTTACAATCTTTTAATTTTAGACAAAAGCGGATCGATGGTTTCAATTAAAGAAGCAACTATTGCTGGATATAACGAAACAGTGCAGACAATTAAAAAAGCTCAACAAGACTATGAAGACAGTCAGGAGCATCTGTTTTCTTTTATGGCTTTCTGCGGCTGCGAGAAAAATCTTATTTATGATAAAACACCTATAGATATGGTACAAATATTAACGGCTACGACTTATCGTCCTTGTTGTAACACTCCTCTTTATGATGCTATGGGATTTTGTATTACTAAACTTCGTGCAGATTTGAAAAATAAAAAAGATTATAAAGTTCTTGTTACTGTCATTACAGACGGCTACGAAAATGCATCAAAAGAATATAATGCCAATTCTATTGGTAAATTGGTTGAAGAGCTGAAGGGCGAAGGATGGACTTTTACTTATATTGGTGCTAATCAAGATGTTGAAAAAGTGGCTGCTGAAATTTCTATCAATAATTTTATCAGTTATACTGCTAATGCACAAGGTACACGCACGATGTTTGAACATGACAGCAAGTCAAGAGAGCGCTATTTCTCAAGGATCGCCAACAATAATGATGCCGATTTACAAGAGGATTATTTTATAGAAGAGAAAAAAGACAAATAGAGCCTATTTATTAGGCTTGTAGTGTTTTCTTGGCATACGCCATAGTTCTGTATCCGTAAATCAATATTACTATAAAGCAAATTAGCGGTAGAATAAAAGAGCAGTTTACAGCGGGCATGCCGAGTATTGTTCCCTTGTCTATTACAATTGCTTGCAGTGGTGGCATCACCGAACCGCCTAAGATAGCCATTATTAATCCGGCAGCACCGAATTTGGCATCTTCTCCAAGTCCTTGTAATGCAATTCCGTAAATAGTAGGAAACATAAGTGACATGCAGGCGGATACGCCAACAAGACAATAAAGCCCTGTAATATCTTGAAAGCCGATAACTCCGCATATAAGAGCAGCACCGGCGGCAGCTAATACCATCAGCAACTTGCCCGGCAAAAAATATTTTAAAAGGAAGGTACAGATAAATCTGCTTGCACAAAAGATAGCCATAGCTACAATATTATACTGCTGTGACAGTACTTCGGCGTCTATTTCCGGCATGCCGCGGTTGACAAAAATTCGGGTGCCATATTGTATGATGAAAGTCCAACACATTATTTGGACACCGACATAAAAAAATTGCGATATCACACCTTCGCGGTATCTTGGTATCGAAAAAATTCTTTTCAAAGTTCTGCCTAAGTGCATTGAGTGGTCTTGGTCGGCATTGGTCGGCATCTTCGTAAATTTGATGATTAGAAATAAACCTATTACGACAAGTCCTACTATTATATAAGGTACAATCAGCACGTTGAGGTCAGCGGTTTTTACTGCTTCGAAGTCGGTAGGGGAGAGTTGTGCGCGTTCAGCAGTACTCATCGGGGAGAGTCGTGCTTGGATAAACTTCATGGCAACAAACATGCCGAGTAAAGAGCCGATAGGGTTGAATGCCTGCGCAAGATTTAATCGCCGCGTGGCTGTGGCTTCATCGCCCATAGACAGAATGTAAGGATTGGCACTCGTTTCAAGAAACGACAACCCGCAAGTGAGTATAAAATATGCAAGCAAAAAGGGATAGTATATGCCTATCTTTGCAGCAGGAATGAACAGTAAAGCACCAACGGCATAAAGTGCCAAGCCGACAAGTATGCCGGCTTTGTAAGAATACTTTCTTATAAAAAGAGCTGCCGGAAATGCCATGGCAAAATAACCTCCGTAAAATGCTAATTGCACCAAAGCTCCATCAGCAACACTCATCCTGAATATCTTGGAAAATGCTTTTACCATCGGATTGGTTATGTCGTTGGCAAAACCCCATGCAAAAAATAATATGGTCACTAAAATAAATGGAAGAATAAGATTTGATGGTACTATTTTAGAACTGCTCGATTTGGCTAATTGTTTCATGACTGTTGCATAAGATGTTGTTAATAAGTGCGATAAAATAATTTGTTGCTGTAATCACTGAGAGCTTCTTTGGCTTCCGCAGATAAATGGGCAATGTCTAACCATTTGTTGGCTTCTTTCTGATATTGCTTAACAGCATTTAATGTTGTTTGTTTAACATTGTATTTATTGAATAAAGAAGTCACAATTGTAATTTTTTCCGAATTGTCAATAGTGGTATTGTTATAAAGCTGTATCAAGTTGTCTTTTTCATCTTTATTACAGGCGTTCTTTATAGCAGTTAGATATGGAAATGTTTTTTTGCAGCACGTAATGTCTCCGCCGGTATTTTTCCCAAACACTTTAGAATCGCCATAGATGTCGAGAAAGTCGTCCATAAGTTGGAATGCGATACCCATAGCTTCACCGTATTTGTACAGAGCATTTTGAGTAATTTCATCAGCATTGCCGATGAATGAGCCTATTTTTAAAGCAGATGCAATCACTACAGCTGTTTTCAGCCTTATCATTTCTATATAATCATGGATGCACACTTCGTCTGTACTTTCAAAGTCCATGTCAAATTGCTGACCATCGCATACTTCTATGGCGGTCTTGCAGAATTCGGTTAAAATAGGCTTTATCAAATCATCACGTGTCTTTGTGACAAAGTTTACAGCTGTTGCAAACATAGTGTCGCCGGTGAGTATTGCAATGTTCTGATTCCATTTTTTGTATACTGTCGGATGGTTGCGTCTGATGTTGGCTTTATCCATAATATCATCATGGACAAGGGTGAAGTTATGAAATATCTCCAATCCTAATGCCGGATAAATGGCATCTTCCAAGTTGCCGCCGTTAACATCAGACGAGAGAAGCAGCAATAAAGGTCGCATTCGCTTACCACCTTGCTGTAACGCATATTTTATGGTGTCATAAAGTGTCTTGGATTTTACCGACTTGGCTATTTCAGAAGTTTCATCGCACAAATCGGTAATTTTATCATTTAGGATTGTAGATATTTCATCAAAAGTTTTCATTATTTACTCGGCACTTACCAGCATAATATTTTTTTGAAATCGTATTCTTCAGGATTATCAACGTATTGTAAGACATCTTCATAATCTTCTTCGCTTATGTAATGCAAGTTTTCATCGAAAACGAGGTGAGCTTGCTGAGATTCGATATTGAAGAAGCGTGTTTTCATCTTGTTGGTTTTTGGGTCAATAATGTCTTTCATGAAGATAGGACTTATATCACCCTTTGAATCAGCACATACCATGCAGGCTGTATAGTTTTTGTCGAATAGTTGTTTTACGCCGGTACCAAGCAAAGAGCAGTACATCAGGTCGTAAGCTATTGGATTAACACAGCGGAGTTCGTAGCCTAATTCAACAGGACGGCTTTTGGTTTGTAACCGTGTTTCTTTTTGCAACTTATGTTGTAATAATACGTTGAAAATGTGAGCTTTACTTACAGGACCCAACTCAGGGTGTCCATGTTCGTCATAAGTGAAGTTGATGCCGGTGGCTTCGATTTCGCTGTCTGTCATAGAATGAAAAACGCCTTCGCTGATTATCGCAGCTCCATAATCAATGCCTAAAATTTTACGTTTAAGCATGGAAGATATGATAAGATTAGTGATTTTGTCGAAAGTAATTTTTGTCTTGTTGAACATCTCCGGAATGATTATCATAGGGTAGTGGGCGGCGGCACCGATGCCAAAGGCAAGGTGACCGGCTTCGCGACCCATGGAGGCTATAACAAACCACGTCCCGCTCGTACGTGCATCTTCGTAAATGGTGGTGGCAAGTTTTACCCCTTCAGCTGTAGCCGACTGAAAACCGAAAGTAGGAGTGCCTTCAGGAAGAAATAAGTCATTGTCGATAGTTTTAGGTACGTGAATGTTCTGTATGGAATAGCTGTTCTCATGTAAATATTCAGAAACCCTCACAGCCGTAGTTGCTGTGTCATCACCACCAATAGTGACTAACAACTTTATGTTGTTGTTGATGAAAAAGTCTATGTTTAGACGGCTCATGTCAGAAGGTTTATAACGACTCATGGCAAGTATGGAGCCTCCAAGTTGACGTATCTCGTCAGCTTTTTCAAAGGTGATGTCCATCTCTCTTAAACGATAGGTGAACAAACTCTTAAAACCTTCGTGTAAACCGATAACCCTGTAACCGTGTTTTAAAAAAACTTTTGCTGTAGAACTGATGACCGTGTTTATACCGGGTGCCGGACCTCCACCACATAAAATTGCTATTGCTTTTTTCATCTTTCTTACTCAAATAAATTAGATTGCAAATATACATCAAGTTTTTCAAAAAAAATATTGGCAACCAATAAAAATAATGTATTTATTTTATAAACCATATTGCGCACAAAATTGCCATAGACGCTCTGAGGTGGCTATGATATACTGATATGGCGGCATTCCCTTAGAGCGTTTTATACGTCTGACATTCGTCTTGTCGTTACGTATCAAGTTGGTGAAGTCCTCATTAGTGGAATATGTAAACATGTTGTTGTTGTGATAAAAGAAGAAGTATTTATTAGATACTCCTAATTCGTTCTTTGAAATCAACATAATGGTAACTGCTTCTGTACCACCTTGTTTGGATATTTCTATAACACCTTTGACTGTTTTGTTTACAGTGATGCCGTCTATCGAAGCTACTGTTATCGGTCCAATAGAGTAAAATACCTTGGCTTTATTGTCCCAAGTTAATTTTACATTGGAGATTACAATAGTTGAGTTTAATATCTTAGGTGTTGTTGTGGAACCTCCGTAACTGTTGATGTCGGTATAATAACGTTGAAATTCACTGCTCGGCAATAAGAAGTTTAAGGCAGAGTAATATTTGTTTGCTGCCGGTGGTGTGTAAACCCAGTTAGAAACTGCAAGGTCTTCTGCCATGATTTTCAGAGCTTGCTTGTTAAAATGGAAATCTGTGAAAAGCGACATCTCTATTTCTATGCTGTCTGCCGGTATGAAGTATCGTAAACTTCCGGCTGTATTGAAGTTAAATCTGCTTTTCGTTTCGAGAAAATGCAGTATGTCGGAGCCTTCAAGCAGACATCTTTCTACGTCAAGCGTTACATGGCGTGTGTCGTTGACAGCGTAAGTCTTGCTGTCGTCTGTTACCGTGTATTTGTTGCCATTAAAACGAAGAAGCCCTCCTACGTTGATTATCGGAAAATCAGGAATTTTGTTTTTTGTCGATATGAAAGCAGGATATATGATGGCTCCCGGATTTGAA
The DNA here is from genome assembly GCA_023230285.1 of Bacteroidales bacterium. GTDB lineage: Bacteria > Bacteroidota > Bacteroidia > Bacteroidales > BM520 > RGIG7150. The sequence goes on from JALNXP010000007.1 coordinate 18,384, forward strand.
AACATCACCCCGGCTTGTATCTCTTTGCCGTCCTTTGATAAAAATTGTTTGTTGATAGGTAATGTAAGGTCTTGAGGATTAGTGCTGTATGCAAATTGCACCCACGTCTCGTTGTCAAAACACGGCTGTTTGACGTGGTAAAAGCCTTTTAACTCTAATTCTTTGCTTAAATTAGACATGCTGAGTGTGCCTTGAAAATCGACAACAGCATTGAGCGGCAACGGATTTAACTCCGGAATAATGGCTTTAGCCGTGACTTTGTCTGCATTACTACTCATACTCTCTACAAATACTATAGTGACGTTGCCTTTGTTGTCTTTATAGTCGTAATAGCCGGAACCGGTAAAAACCTCTCTTGACTGAATGTTGGCATTTGTAGAATAAAATAAATGATGTTTTTCTTTGATGTTGTATATCGCAAAAGCGTTATTTATTGGCATCATACCACCACCGGAAGTTATTATGACCGATTTGTCTACAGGCATGATGGAAGCATCCGAAACGATAATATACTCTACGCCATTGAAAGATAATAAATTTGTTTCACAGTTAAATTCACCTGCGATAGTGTTGAATTGCAATCCTTTAGCTTTCTTGCTTTGTGCAATTGCCGTAGCTCCCTCCGGAGGTAAATCAAGAATACGGAAAAGTGATGAGTCATGTGTGTGTGGTGGAAAGTTTTGCGGACTGCCAAGTATCAGTTTATTCTTGTTGATGTCCCATAAATAGTTGGCATAGTTTACAGTATAAGCATTCTCGTTGAAGTTGATGATAGATGTTTTTTCATCGTTGGCATTGAAATTTCCGACTTTAGTTTTTACGTCCATATTGAGGTTGTATGCTAAAGCATCAACAGAAGTGTGTTTATTGTCAGGCAGATAATATGAAAAATCTGTGTTGTCGGCACTAAAACTCCATAGTTTGAAATGATAATCATCAGATGAAATATTGCCTAAACCGTTGATTATGTTGCCACTGCCTCTTATTATCTCCGGCGAATAATACAGCTTGCCTTTTAAAGCCACAAAATCGTGGTACAGATAATAAGGGTCTGATGTCAGCGTGTTGAATGTCATCACATTAGGTTCGACATCCCAGTGCATAAAAGAGCTTGAACCTTCAATATACGGATATTCTATCGGACTTACCTGCTCTTCAATTACTACTCGCTCAACAACGGCGTTTGCAGAATCAGGGAAGAAAACGAAATCTTCGGATTTTAATTCGGCAGTCAAATAATCAAGTTGTCCGCTGCCGCGAAAACATTCGTTGCTGAGCGAAATCGTATTGTAGAACCTGCCTTTGCCACCATAAATTGCATAACCACTGTCCGGAAGCTGATGCGTGAAACCTAACGATTTGTTGGGTAAAATAGTTATAGGCTGTCTGAAATCTTCAAAAATGCCTCCCGACACGCAAGTCCCGGCGAATGAAACGTGATCAGGAACAAAAGTTTGTAAACTGTCAATAGAAAACGGGTCAAGCAAAAAGTAAAAACGCTCATGATTATAAACTCCGTCACAAATGTTGGGAGAATCATAATATATAAAAGCGGAGTCTGTGCATGTGAATATAGGATATTCAGGATAGTCGTCAGAATTTCCGGATTTATTGAATGACTTGTTTATTTCGAGTACGCCGGATAAATCTCGTATGGGAGATTGTATTTTATCAACAATTACTCGCCCTCTGCTGTCGATTTTATCTGTAGCAACATAGAACAACAGAGAGTCTATCTGCGATAAATTCATGTCGAACCTTGAATAATTAAAACGTCCGAATTTTACGAAAAAATCTATTAATCCGGCTTGCAGATAGCCTGAAAATTCCATGTTCATGTCATTTTTTACATGAAGAGTCTGACTGTCAGGAAATAGAATTACATTGTCTTTCCTACTGAAAGTAACTGATTCAACGCCTTTTAGCGTTAAAATATCGTCTTTGAGAGATAGCACGGCGTTGTCGTCATTAACAATATGCGAAGACATTGTCAGTATGTCATAATCAATTTTTTCGTTATAGGCATTGACGTAGTCATATAATTTCTGCGTTACTGTAATTCTTTCGGTATCAGGGTCGTAAGTGATAACTCCTAAGTCGGCAAGATTAAGTATTTCTGTTTTTACCTGCGCATACCCCATCTTGCAGAACCATACAAAATCATCTAAAGAAAATTCAGTGCTATATTTTTTTGCGTATCTTAAAACTGTAATTATGGAATTTTTGCCGTCAGCGGTTTCAAATTGTCTGAAACGTTTTTTAGAGAAAAAGTTCCATGATTCGAAAAAGGCATCTCCTTCTTTGGCAAAAGTACTTGTGGCAGAAAATTTTAAATAATCACTCCCGATGTTCCAATTTATTTCGTCACTGAAAATGTTCAGTTTGTGATAGATGCTGACAAAAGGTTGCGACCCTGCATCGTTAGGGTCACGGGTTATGGTTAATTGATTTTTATCTGTTCTGTAATTTATGGCAGAGTTATTGTGCGATATAGTGTCACGGCGAGTAATGATTTCTACTTCAGTGGAATTTGACGAAAAATTATCGGGACTGATATTGAAACGTTTAGATGATAGATAGATAAAGGCTGTGTCATTATAAAAAAACGTTATTTGCGCATCTTCGCCGGAGCTTGCAGTGCCGATAATTCTATTACCTTCAAGAGCAAATCCTCCAAAAAAGTTTACATCAGGATAAAGGTTTACTATCTCTGTCTGATTGCTGTATGGTTGAAATTTTGGAAATCGTGAGTTGTCTTTATTAGCACCTTGCACGCATCTGTCGGTTATCGAACCTGAATAGGCATTGCCCGCAAAATAATCTTTATGATATAAAAGTACAGAATCAATAGTGATATATACATTGTCTAAAGATGCTGTAAAATGTGGTGGCAAAGTAACATAAACAATGGAGGTATCAAGACCTGCTTTTTGCCAATTTATTTTGCCTTTGCTGCCATACCATTTTTTGTCGTAAAAGTTTATTCTGCCGGAAGTGTTGTATATTATAATGCTGTCATTGACAGGACATTGCAGTTTTGCATCTTCAATATTAATATAAAGAATGTTGTCGGTATAATCTAATGATATGCGGCTTGCCTGTGCTATTTCCCAATGAAAAGATGTGGTTGCCGAAATAGTTTTGTTTTTGAAAAAATCTCTCCACCCGGCAATAAAAATCGAAGCCGGCTCAATTTCTATAATCGATGACACCCAGCTTTTGCAGTCTTCTTCCGAAAAATCTGCCGACAACATTGCTCTAAATGAGCTGATTACATCATAATAGTTGGCGATTTTTGCTTTTTTCGTCACATAATAATTCAAAATATTACATATTTGTGATATGTAAAAGTCGTTAATTTTATTTGATAATAATAGAGAGTCAAATTCGTCGGTTACAGCATCAATATCTTTGGATTGAACGTTTTTTCCAATAGAGCTGATATGAGAATGAAAATTCAAGGTCAAAGAATCATTGGGTGTAAACCACTGATTATGTTGGTCTTGTGCCATACAGTTAAAAGATATGGCTATGGTTATAGCTATTATTGAAATAACATATTTCATGCTAAGTGTTTATTACTCTTTTGCACAATTCTATTGTTGCGGGGTCTCCGGTGTATTTAGTTTCCGAATCCGACAATTTTATGGTGTTTACCCAGTTACAGCCTTCCGGTTTGGCGGCAACCATCTTGATTACAATATTCAACGGTGTTACACCTACGTCATTGGTAAAGTTTGTGCCGATGCCGAATGATATTCTGATTTTTCCGTTGCAAAAGTCTCTTATTTCTTTTACTTTTTCAGGGACTAATGAGTCGGAGAAGACGATTGCTTTTGTTGTTGGGTCTATGCCTAATTTTTTATAATGCGAAATAGTTTTGTTGGCAAATAGTATCGGGTCGCCGGAGTCGTGACGGACACCGTCAAACAGTTTGGCAAATTTAGTGTCGAAATGCTTGAAAAATAAATCGGAAGTAAAAGTGTCGGATAGTGCAATGCCAAGGTCGCCGCGGTAAATGTCTATCCAATGTTCTAATGCAAATTGGGTAGCCATTTTAAAGCCGTATTTTGCGGCGTGAAACATGAACCATTCGTGAGCCTGTGTACCCATGGGGCTAACATCGTACTTTTGTGCAAAATGTACGTTGGAAGTTCCTAAAAATGTATTCGGAGCATAATTTTTTAATGTCTGAATTATTTTATCATGATTGTGATATGAATAACGGCGGCGAGTACCAAAGTCGGAAACTCTGACGTTGAGAGATTGATAAAACTTCATCTTCTGGTCTGCATTCTCCTGAATGACATTCTCCGGCAGAATAGGCTCTCCGGTGATGTGAAAATATAACTCGGAAATTAATGCCATTAAAGGAACTTCCCATAAAATAGTCCTGTACCAATAACCTTCTATAAATACCGATAAATCACCATCTTGTTGGTTAACACTAACTTCATCGGCATCAAAACGATAACCGGCAAGAAAATCTATATATGCAGGATCAAGAAAATAACAACGAGATCTTAAAAATTGCTTCTCCTCTTTTGTGAGCTTTAATGCCTGCATCTCTTTAATGTTTTCAAGCAATATCTTGTCAAAACCATCCGGAAATTTTGTTTTTCCTCTGTTTATGAATTGATATTTGACAATTGCATGAGGAAACAAGTTAATTGTAGCCTTTTGCATTGTAAATTTGTAAAAATCATTGTCTAAAATGGTCTGAATCATTACAAAAATATTTAAAGTGTTAATAAAAAATTTATATGATGAAATTTGTTATATGTTAGCAATAATGGTGATTAGGATTCGTATTTTTTAAGATAAAAATTGCCGGTTTCGTCTATAATGCCGTAAGTATAATTCATTATCCAGTCGCCAAGCAGAACAAAAAGTTTGCCGTTGTTTAATTCTTTAGTTAATGGAATATGACGATGCCCATAAATTAAATAGTCAATGTCAGGATTTTTACGTGCTATATCGGAAGCATATTTATAAAGTAACTCGTTTTCGGCTATTATGTTTTTATCTTTTCCGGTAAGATAACGTTTTGTATAACGATGCTTGTTAGATAACAATAAGCCGAATCTGACTCCGATGTCAGGGTGTATCCATTTGAATAACAGGCGATTAAATCGTCCTTCAAAGATTCGTAGAAGCAATTTGTAAAAAAAGTCGTCAGGACCGAGTCCGTCACCATGTGCAATGTGTATTTTTTTACCGTTACATTCGATAATTTCAGGTTTTCTGTGATAAATAACGCCGATTTCGGATTTAAGGTAGCTTTTTTCCCATAAATCGTGATTTCCTTTAAAAAGATGTACTTCTATGCCGGCATCTGTAAGCTCTGCAATTTTTGCTAATATCCTGACAAATCCTTTTGGAACGACTTTGGAATACTCAAACCAAAAGTCAAAGATGTCGCCAACAAGGAATATTTTTGCAGCATCATCTTTTATTTCATCAAAAAATTTGATGATTAAACGTTCACGGGCAAGCGAGGAAGCCTCGTCTGGAATTCCAAGATGGAAGTCTGATAAAAAATAACAATTTGTCCGTGAGTTTTTCAATTCGTCTGTCATTTTAATATAAAGTGCAAAGATAGTTGTATTTTTGGAATAAAATGATAAACTTCGAGATTTAAAATGGCTATGTTGAAATAAGACACAAAAAAGAGACTGACAAATTTGTCAGTCTCTTCAGTCGGGGTAGCAGGATTTGAACCTGCGACCTCCTGCTCCCAAAGCAGGCGCGATAGCCGGACTACGCTATACCCCGCAAGTGCGGCGGAGAAGGGGGGATTCGAACCCCCGGTACCCTTACGAGTACGACAGTTTAGCAAACTGTTGGTTTCAGCCACTCACCCACCTCTCCGGTTTTGTCGTGCTAAATTTTAAGTCTGCAAAAGTACTACTTTTTTTTATATTACAAACATTTATTTGAAATTTTTTTTTTCATAATTCTAAATCGTAGATTTATTAGCCTCTTAATATCAGTATAACAAATAATGAATAGATTTAATGAGTGAATACAAGCATCGCAATATAAACCAAATATAAAATTATAAACATTAAACCATAGGCACGTCCTAAAACAAGCTTCTTTGCCGCCGTAGTGAAAATAAATAATATAGTCGCAATTACACACATCCAAATATAATCAGACCTGAATATGCTCCAGTCCATACTTATTGGAGATACTGTTGATGATATACCGATAATTCCAAATATGTTAAATATGTTTGACCCTACTACGTTGCCTATCGCAATATCAGCTTCTTTTTTAAAAGCTGCTATTATTGACGTAATAAGCTCCGGTAAACTTGTACCGAAAGCTACTATTGTTACGCCGATAACCCTTTGACTGATGCCTGATTTTAATGCTATGGCTGATGCTCCATCTATCAGATAATCAGC
>JALNXP010000244.1 GCA_023230285.1 Bacteroidales bacterium
CGAATTGAAGCAGATTCAGGATAACAACAACATCAAGCTCGAAGAGATGCGTAAAGTCGTAGATGAGAAGTTGCAATCCACAGTTGAGAAGCGTTTTAATGAATCTTTCAAATTAATCAGTGATAGGTTAGAGCAAGTACAAAAAGGTCTCGGCGAGATGCAGACACTTGCTTCCGGAGTTGGCGACTTAAAGAAAGTATTGACCAATGTCAAGACGAGAGGCAACTTAGGAGAGATCCAATTAGCCAGCATACTCGAACAATTTTTATCGCCGGAGCAATACGAACACAATGCCGCTATCAAGGACGGATTGCAAGAAAGAGTTGAATATGCGATAAAATTGCCGGGAAAAGACCGCAATTCCACTATATTACTTCCAATAGATTCAAAGTTTCCGACCGAAGATTACCAACGGCTTTTAGATGCCTACGACAACGCAAATCAGACAAATACTGCCGAATTTGAAATAGCAGCAAAACGCTTTGAAAATTTGATAAAAAAGAATGCTCAAGATATTAGAGACAAATACATTTATTCGCCACGCACTACTGATTTTGCTATCATGTTCGTTCCTACTGAAGGATTATACGCAGAAATTTTAAGACACAACGGCTTATTTGAAGCATTACAAAAAGATTATAAAATTGTAGTCGTAGGTCCAACTAATTTAGTCGCATTTTTAAATAGTTTACAGATGGGATTCAGAACATTGGCTATTGAAAAACGTTCAAGCGAAGTTTGGGAAATTCTCGGAACCGTAAAAACAGAATTCGGCAATTTCGGAGATATTTTAGAAAAGACGAAAAAGAAATTATTGGAAGCAACCAACACACTCGACCGAGCTGAATCGAAATCACGCACCATTGAGCGCAAATTGCGAAATGTGGAAGAAACACCATTAATTACTAACCACTAATAATTATTTAATATTCAATGTTTTGTTTAATGTTTAACATATAATGTTTAGAAAAGCTGCCCATTATCCATTATCCATTAACAACTAAACAATCTCCCTACCTTTTAATCATCTTAAAATTGGTATACTTGCTACCATCGCCAGCCCTTACAATATAAACACCTGATTGCCAATTGTTTGTATTTATTTCAACAATTTTTTCATCAGTTTTTTGCGAATAAATAATTCGTCCGATGATGTCAAATACATCTATCACAGTATTTTTTACGGTTTCGATATAGATAATTTCGTCAAACGGATTTGGATAGATGACAATTGTTTCCGGATTTACCTCATCTATTCCCAAACAAGTTTCCACATAAAAACACGCAGAATCAAGACTCATACAACCGTTAACATCTGTTGTTTTCACATACACCTTATTATTACCCATAACAAAATACAAGCTATCTATAGTTATCGTTGCACCTTCCAAATTATACGGCAGCCACAAAAATTCGGCAGCATCGGCACAATAAGCTGTTAAAGTCACATCAGAATCATAACAGACTGTATCATTAGAATCTTCAACAACTATCACAGTATTAGGCAATTGGAAAACTTTCACATCAACAGTAGCTTCGGCAGAAGTATATTCATCATCAACAGCAACAAAGTATCTGGTTGTTTGTTCGGGGCTTACAGTTACAGTTTCCTCAATAGAATAAAATCCGGCAGGTTCGGAAGTCCATGCAAAGCTATAATTACCGGTGCCGCCGGTAGGATAAGCCGTCAGAACTGTTTCAGAGCCGTAACAAATACTATCAGGGACAGCTTCAGCAGTTACAGCAATTAACTCACCTATTACAAATACATTTATAGTGTCAGTATTAAAGCAACCTGACAATTCATCATTGACAAATAGCACAAATTGCGTATCAGAGAATAATGGAACTGTTGTCGGATTTATTGATGTTGGGTTTTCCAGAAGTGAAGAAGGAGTCCACGAGATGAGGCAATTTCCCGATTCACATACTGCTGAAGCATTGAAAATTGCAGTTGCACCCGGGTAAATCGAAATATTTTCACCGGCAAAAACAAGAGGCAGAGCATTAACAGTAACCAATACACTATCTACCACTGTTGAAATTCCATCATCAACAGTTAGGATATAGTAAGTAGATTCCATTGGCATTACAGTAATTATCTGGTCAGTAGAGACAAATCCCTGCGGATTGGAAGTCCAGCTATAGTTATGATTTTGTGAGCCGCCACTCGACAAAGCCGTAATTGTTGCAGTTTCGCCGATGCAGACAGTATCGTCATCTATAATTATCTCTACTTCAAGCAGTTCACCATAAACACTAACAATAACATTATCATTATTGGAGCAAGTTGTTTGAGCATCAACAGCTGTAAGAGTAAATATTTTTGATGAGAACAATTCAACAGTTTCAGTTGTCAGCATTTGTGGATTTTGCACAAATGCTGCCGGCTGCCACTGGTAATTATATGTACCTGAGCCGCCTGAAACTTCACCGGCAAGAACTGCGGTTGCTCCCATGAGAATGCTTATATTTTCTCCGGCAAAAACAACAGGATTTTGATATATCGTCAGCAGCAACGTATCTTCGACAGCAATATTACAAGGCGACAAAGAAGTAGCTGCCACAATTAGTTTAGCCATACCGGTTATAACATCCTGAGTTCCGGGTGTATATCTTGCAGTCAAAGTATGAATATCCGAAAAACTGCCATCACCGGTTGTTCTCCATGTGATTTGCGAATAATCGGATGCCACACACGACACATCAGCAACAGAGCCGGCACATATTGAAACATCTTCGCCAACAGCAACATCTGCAAGAGGCTGAATATTCAAAACAAGTGCATCTACAGCTACGGCATCACAAGGCGTAACAGCCACAACGTTTAGAGTAATTGACACAGACCCATTTATAACATCTTGATTACCATGCACATACTGAGAATTGATAGAATTACCGTTAACAAACATACCATCACCATCAGTAGACCAGAAGACAGAAGAATAATTTGCTGCGATGCCATGTAAATCGCACACAGAATTTTCGCAAATATTTCTATCGGAGCCGCTGTAAGCAGAAGGCAACCGTCTAATAGCTACCTGCGAAGAAAAAAACGCATCATGATTACAAGGTGCAACAGGTTCTCCCATTATGCTTATCACAAACTGACCATTCGCTATGTCGTTTATACCGGGTGTATACACACTTTGCGGATTATTATAATTGGAGAAAGTACCATCACCTGAAGTTCCCCATAAAACATATGAAACAGACTTTGTATAAGCCTCAAGTTCAAGTGTTTCGCCGGAGCATATATATTGCGGAGCAGAAAAATTAACGACAGGCAGCCCTATAATTGATAGGTTAACATTATGATATACAGTATCATAACACGGAGACTTTGTCGTTGCTCTCAAAACAAGTTGCACACCCTCATTCAAAATATCGTAATATCCCGGATGATAAGTTGTATAAGCAGAAGATGTATTAGAGAAAAAACCATCACCTGAAGTAGACCAATTAACAGTAGCAGCATTTGTAACAGTAGGTGTCAGATAAAAATTATTATCAGCACAAACCGAAGCTGCATTAACATACTCTATATTAGGTGGTTGTATCACGATAACAGATGTCATGCCCAACGCTGTTGTAGTACCGTCATTTACTTCAACCGTAAACACTACACTTTCTTGAGGCGTAAGTGTAAATGATTGTTCGTTTGAATTTATACCGAGAGGATTTGATGTCCAAGAATAAGAATAATTACCGGAGCCACCAATAGGACTACAGATGATAGTAACAGCCTTGTTATCGGTCTTACACATCTGATAATCAGAAGTATATGTAAAGACGACAAAAGAACCT
>JALNXP010000245.1 GCA_023230285.1 Bacteroidales bacterium
AATATTTTACATAATGATGCGACAGCAATCGGTATAGGGCGTTATCCTGAAAATTATGAATCTGCATATTATAAATATTGGAATCACAAAATAATGAGCGATGTCGGGTGGATAAAAAAAATAGATGAATTGGCAAAATCTAAAGGAGAAACTTTTGATGACCGGCTGACAAAGACAACAAGATGGATGGTCTATTATGTTAAGTAAGATTTTGAATTTCAGATGTCTTTATTCTTTTTTATAGAACAGCAGTTATTTAATATCTTCGCACTTTATCAAAATAATAATTGTCACAAAATAGCCTCCTGATAAGACATAATAAAGATTTTGTAGTTGCCTAATTGCTAAAAATAAATTTTATGAAGAAAATTGTAGCTATCATTCTGATAATAAATTGTTTGTGTGGTTGCGGCTCAAGCACCAATAATAAAATAAAAATTGAAAAAGACGAAATAAACACTCAGTCCGATTCAAATGGCGTTTCAATGGCGATTGATACTGTAGTTATTGAGAAAGATAGTCTGAGTGAAAAATATATTTTTATTGATGATTGGAGAAGTTATAAAACTATTTATGAACTAATCAAATACGAAGATTTCAAAGATAATGTTTTATACATCGATTTGTGGGGTGTCGCATGTTTGTAGGTTAATTATCCGATTTTAACAACATATTTGTATATGTGGTTCATGCTTAAACATTAAACACCTCAACATTAAACAATTTTCTAAGTTTTTAGTTTCTTTTTCTTTGCTGCCGGAAATAGGATGTTGTTGAGTATCAGCCTATAACCCGGAGAGTTTGGGTGAACATCAAGTTCTGTGGGCGGGTCGCCGACAAAATGTGAATAGTCTTCAGGGTCGTGACCACCGTAATAAGTCCACGTGCCTTTGCCTAACTCGCCATGGATATATTTAACTTCTCCTAACGACTTATTTTCGCCCATGACTAATACACTGGGTTTTAATTTTGATTTCCTGAAAGCTGTACTTTGTCCCATAAAAGATTTTATAATCCTTTCATGATTTTGGCATAACATTGTCGGAATAGGGTCCCATTTAGCTGAAAATTCAAATAAAACAAAGTAATCAGAGTTCTCTTTGACCTTTCTGCCATTGGTAACATCAATATCCGATATTTCGTATTCGTATGGGTCTGCGCTGATTTTAAAGTCGGTAAAAGCAATGCAGTTGTCGTAGTTTAGCTTGCTTTGTGCTTGCGGGTCCATTGGGTCTCCATCAAACATCGTGGCACAAATATCTACGCCGTCAGCAGCAAGTGCGACATCAAAGCTATCCGGGGCCGAACACATTGCAAATAGAAATCCGCCACTTATGACATATTCTTTAATTTTTTTTGCCACAGCAAGTTTGCATTGTGATACTTTGGAATAGCCTAAACTGTTAGCTAACGCAGTAGTGTTGCGTACATCTTCTTTATACCAATTTACATCTTTGTAAACTCGCCAAAATTTTCCAAATTGTCCGGTAAAATCCTCATGGTGAAGGTGTAGCCAATCGTATTGTACTAATTTACCGTCTAAAATTTCTTTGTCATATATTTTATCGTATGGTATTTCTGCGTATGTTAACGCTAAAGTCACAGCATCATCCCATGGTAGCTTGGAGTCTGGTGTGTATACTGCAACCTTTGGAGCTTTCTGCAACTTTATCACATCTGTATTTGACGCATTATCAGCTATTTGTGTTAGTATAGCTGTGTATTGGGCATCTGCAATTATTTGATACGAGACACCTCTGATTTTACATTCTGTTTCTATTTGTTCTAAATATTGACAAGCAAAACTGCCACCTCTATAGTTTAACAGCCAGTCGACCTCTATTTGATTTTCGAGAGTCCAATAGGCTATACCGTAGGCTTTTAGGTGGTTGGTTTGAGTATTATCCATCGGTATCAGCAGCGTACTTGCATAACTTATAAAAGAAGATAATACTATAATTAATGATATAAGTGATACTTTAATGTTTTTATATAACATATTTATTTTTATTTAATTATGTCAAATAATTGTGATTAAAACGGGTCTTCTTCATTGTTTTCGCTGCCAAAGGTGTTATCATTCATCTTAGATTGCATTGTCATAGTTTTAGGAAACTCTTTGGTATCAAAATTTTTTGTATCGTAGCCATCTGAGACGTTAAAACTGTCGAAGTCTTTTTCGACATCAGTGAATTTTGCATATTGAGCGATGAATTTCAGCGGAATATCTGCTGTTTTACCATTTCTGTGTTTAGCAATGCTGAGTTCTGCTACACCTTCGTTTGATTGGTGAGTTGCGGCATCTTCGTTGATTTTATAATATTCAGGGCGATAAATAAACATTACGATGTCGGCATCTTGTTCTATAGCACCGGATTCACGCAGGTCGGAGAGAACAGGTTTTTTGTCGCCGGCACGTTTTTCTACTTCACGACTAAGCTGTGATAGAGCTAAGATAGGAATTTCCAATTCTTTAGCTAATGCTTTTAATCCGCGCGATATAGTGCTGATTTCTTGTTCTCTGTTTACATTGCGGTCTTTTTTGTCGCCTCCGGATGTCATAAGTTGTAAGTAGTCTACTGCTACAAATTGTATGTCGTATTGAGATTTTAATTTTCTGCATTTTGCACGTAGTTCAAAGACGGATAATCCGGCTGTATCATCAATAAATATCTGTGCTTTGGATAAATCTGTAATCTGATTGGTCAATGCGAGCCATTGGTCTTTGCTGATTTGTCCTTTGCGTAATAAGTCGGCAGGTATTTGTGTTTCAGCAGATATAAGACGTGTAACTAATTGTACGGCAGACATTTCGAGGGAGAAGAAAGCTACAGGCTTTTCGTAAGTGACAGCCATATTTCTAAGCATGTTCAGAGCAAAAGCCGTTTTACCCATACCCGGACGTGCAGCTAATATGATAAGGTCTGACTTTTGCCACCCGCCGGTAATCTTGTCTAACTCGTAAAATCCGGACGGTGTGCCGCTTAAACCACTTTCCTGACTTCTCGCTTTCTCAATTTCATCAATGGCTTCTTTCATGATTATACTCATGTTACGAGTCCCCCGCCTGAAGTTGGATTCCGTCAAGGTAAATAATTCGTTCTGCGATTTATCCAATAGGGTAAGTACGTCAGTAGAATCTTCATACGCTTCTTTGATTATGCCTGAAGAAACTTCTATCAGCTTTCTTTGTATAAATTTTTCTACTATTATTCTTGAGTGAAATTCGGTATTTGCTGATGAAGATACTCTGTTGGTGAGTTTGGAAATGTAATAAGCTCCACCTACAATGTCTAATTCGCCTGTCGTCTTCAATTGATTGCTAACAGTCAAAATATCAATAGGTTTGTTGTCAGCAAAAAGCTGCTTTATAGCTTTAAATATCCTTTGATGATTGTCAGGGTAGAACATCTCCGGCTGTAATACTTCTATAACTTCCGTTAAAGCATCTTTTTCAAGCATTATCGCACCTAAAACAGCTTCTTCCAAGTCAACGGCTTGAGGTGGTAATTTGCCGTATTCACTTTCATTTGCAAGACGTTGCGGCATAACTATTGTCGCCTGTTTTTTATTTTTTGTTATATCTTTTTCCATATCGCAAAAGTAACCTAAAATCTTTATTTAATATAATTTTTTTAGCTATTTTTGCAGGCTCAATTGTTTTGATTGAGTATTAATGTGCTTAGTACATGACAATTTTTTAAGTATCAGCAAGTATTTGATACACAACTCCTAACGGATTCATTAATGGTATTTTGTATGGATTTCGTTTTCTTGTTAGAAAATCAGTAATCAT
>JALNXP010000247.1 GCA_023230285.1 Bacteroidales bacterium
ATAATCGTTAAATTCTTTGTGGATATTTCTTAATTTAAGTGACATCGCACATAACATAATGCCGGTGATAATCAATGAAATGCCTATAAGAATAACAACAAAAGGAATGCCTAATCTTACAGGGAATAATATAATGCAGAAAGATAACAGCATTAACAGGATACCGCCGGCTATAGTCCAACCGGAACCGGCAATATGTAATCCGGATAAATCCCCACCGAAGCCTATCATGATAAAACTGTAGTTCATCATCCAAAAACCTAATAATAACGGTAACATCAATGCACTGATGCTCGGATTGCAACATAATATAATGCCTAAAAGAATATTAATGACACCGGAGGCAATAGTCCATCCTCGATTGATAAAGAAACTCCTGTTTGACAGAGCTACTATCAATTCGGCAATGCCGCCTGCTAACATTAATACTCCAAACCAAATGGCTAAAGTTAAATAGCTTTCGCCAGGGAAGAAAAACACAACAACACCCAAAGCAAATAACAATATGCCCGAAATCAACATTACCCACCAATTTTTGATGGGTAATTTAGTCTTTTCAAAGACATTTTCTAACCTGTTTCCCATAATTAAAATATTTAAGTTATACATTAATTTATGCTGATATATCAATACAAATAATTTTCGCAAAAATAACAATATTATATAAAAAAGTCAAGATGTTAAAATAAATTCTATAACAACTCAACAGCTTTGTCAACCGCAAATTGTATGCGATCCGGAGTTTTACCCCCTGCTGTCGCAAAATGCGCCTGTCCGCCGCCGCCGCCGTTAATCTCTTTTACAGCTTCACGTATGATGTTGCCCGCATGTACGCCATTTGCAACTAAATCATCGGTGACTACTATGCAGATTGCCGCCTTCCCATTGGCTTTACTGCCAAGTATGATGACTGTGTTGTCTCTGCCTTGCTTTAACTCAAATGCCAAGTCTTTTAATGAGCCGGTTTCTATGTCAACAACCGCTGCTATAACATTTTTGCCATTGATAACTTTAATCTTGTCGGCTAAACCATCTTTAATGGCAGCTAATTTGTCTTTTTTCAATAACTCAATTTCTTTTTTCAAGTTACTGTTGGCTTCAAGCAAATTGCTAACACCTTTTATACTGTCTTGTGCTTTAAGCAAATTTTTAATGTCTTGTATAATATGAACTTGTTCTCTTAAAAAGTCAAAAGCACCTTTGGCTGTATATGCCTCAATTCTTCTGATGCCGGCAGCAACTGCACTTTCGGATATTATCTTGAAAACGCCGATGTCGCCGGTCGATTCAACATGAGTTCCGCCACATAATTCTAAAGATTTTTCAAAAGCAATCATTCTGACTTTGTTGCCGTATTTTTCACCAAATAAAGCCATTGCTCCCATTTTTTTTGCTTCTTCAATAGGAATGTCTCTGTATTCTGTTTTAGCAATATTTTCTCTAATCAATTTATTTACAATGTCTTCTGCTGTCGATATTTCTTCATCACTTAGTTTTTGATAGTGTGAAAAGTCAAAGCGAAGATAGTTTTCACAAACATAAGAGCCTTTTTGCTCTACATGTGTGCCAAGAATCTGACGAAGTGCATAATGTAGCAGATGTGTCGCCGAGTGATTGGCTGATATGGCTTTCCTGCGGTCAACGTCAACAACAGCATTAAAAATTAAATTCGGATATTGTGGCAACGTGTCGGTGATATGTATTGTTAAATCATTTTCTTTTATAGTGTTGATGATTTTTATGGTTTCGATGTCACTCGATAATGTACCTGTATCTCCGACTTGACCGCCGCATTCGGCATAAAAAGGAGTTTCAGGAAAGACTAATTGATATAGTAACTTGTCTTTACTTTTTACTTGTCTGTGTTTTAATATGGTTATCTGCTTTTGTGTTTCATCATAACCGCAAAAACGCAGGTTCCTTTCTATCTTTTCTACATTGCCTTCTGCTATATAAACCCAGTCGGAAATTGATTGTTCAGCAGCTTTTCTTGAACGTTCTTTTTGCTTTTGGAGGTTAGCGTTGAAGCCTTCCATGTCGACATCTAAATCCAATTCTTTTGCCATCAGAGATGTTAAATCGATAGGAAATCCGAAGGTGTCAAAGAGTTCAAAAGCGAAGTCTCCGTCTATGATTTTTTTACCCTTTAGGTTGTTTACGTAAGCGTTGAACTTTTGTATTCCGGTGTCAAGTGTTCTGAGGAAAGATTGTTC
This sequence comes from Bacteroidales bacterium, assembly GCA_023230285.1. Lineage (GTDB taxonomy): Bacteria > Bacteroidota > Bacteroidia > Bacteroidales > BM520 > RGIG7150. The sequence continues at coordinate 2,214 of JALNXP010000247.1, forward strand.
TTCTTCGGCTATGACACGTTTACAAAGCTGCTGCTGTTTGGTAATTTCGGTGAATTGTTCTCCCATTTGTGCAACTAATACGTCCACGAGTTCAAACATAAAAGGTTGCTTAAATCCAAGAAATGTGTAGCCGTATCTTACGGCACGGCGCAAAATTCGGCGAATTACGTAACCGGCACCTGTGTTAGACGGAAGTTGACCGTCTGCTATGGCAAAGGTTATGGCGCGAATGTGGTCGGCAATAACTCTGAGAGCAACGTCTGTTTTGTCATCTTTGCCATAAGTCGTGTTAGCTAAATTAGCAATTTTTTTGATGATAGGCTGGAAAACATCAGTGTCGTAATTGGATTTCACATTTTGAAGTACCATGCACAGTCTTTCTAATCCCATGCCGGTATCTATATGTTTATGAGCGAGTGGCTCTAAACTGCCGTTGGCTTTTCTGTTGAATTGTATGAAAACCAAATTCCAAATTTCTATTACTAAAGGATTGTCTTTGTTGACAAATTCCGCACCCGAAATCATGGCTCTTTCTTTGTCGTCACGAAGGTCTATGTGTATTTCAGAGCAAGGACCACAAGGACCTTGCTCGCCCATTTCCCAAAAATTGTCTTTCTTGTTGCCAAGCAAAATTCTGTCGGAACTTACATGATTGAGCCAATATTGCTTCGCTTCTTCGTCAATTTCAAGTTGGTCTTTTTTGTCTCCCCCAAATACTGTGACGTAAAGTCTGTCTTTGTCTATTTTATAAACTTCAGTTAATAATTCCCATGCAAAATCAATGGCTTCTTTTTTGAAATAATCTCCAAAAGACCAGTTGCCAAGCATTTCAAACATCGTGTGATGATAAGTGTCGTGACCTACTTCTTCAAGGTCGTTGTGTTTGCCCGACACTCTTAAACATTTTTGAGAATCTGCTACACGTGAATATACAATCGGCTTGTTGCCTAAAAATATGTCTTTAAATTGATTCATCCCTGCATTGGTAAACATCAATCCGGGGTCATTTTTGTTAATCATAGGTGCCGATGGAACAATAACATGTTCCTTGGAAGCGAAAAAATCGCAAAAAATTTGTCGAATTTCTTTTGAATTCATATAATAATTATTAATATTTTGTTGTTAATATAATTGAAAAAAAATTTTGCAAAGTTAGAAAAAAATATTTACATTTGCACCCAAACAACTTAAAACAAATATGGCAAAAGTACGTTTTCGTTATGACCCTGAAACAATTAGCTACAAAAAGATAGAAAAAACAGCTAAATATCATATAAGAAAAATCTTTTCTTATATCTCGACAGGTCTTGTGTTTGCCGGAATTGCCGTTGTTATACTCTTTACATTTTACGATTCTCCAAGAGAAAAAATGCTGAAAAGAGAAATATCTCAGTATGAATTTCAAATGAAAGTTTTTAATGATAAACTCGAAGAATTTGATAAAGTCCTTTCTGATATAGAATATCGTGACGATAATATTTATCGTGTTATATTTGAAGCAGAACCAATAAATTCTGATATAAGAACAGGCGGATACGGAGGTACAAACAGGTTTACTAAATATGACGGAT
>JALNXP010000023.1 GCA_023230285.1 Bacteroidales bacterium
ATAAGACACGCAAAGAGAAGTACAAAGCCGTTATTGATGAGATAGAAAAAATAATAAAAGAAGGCAGACCTGTTTTGGTAGGTACAACCTCTGTAGAGATATCCGAATTATTAAGCAGGTTATTGCAGCAAAAGAAGATACCGCACAACGTACTTAATGCGAAGTTACACAAAAAAGAAGCCGACATAGTAGCCGAAGCAGGAAAGCGAAGTGTAGTAACTATTGCTACCAACATGGCAGGACGTGGTACCGACATCAAATTAAGTCCGGAAGTGAAAGAAGCCGGCGGTCTTGCGATTATAGGCACCGAGCGGCATGATTCTCGCCGTGTAGACAGACAGTTGAGAGGTCGTTCCGGTCGTCAAGGTGACCCGGGAAGTTCACAGTTCTTTGTTTCTCTCGAAGATGACCTGATGCGTATGTTCGGCTCCGAAAGAGTAGCTTCTATCATGGATAAATTAGGTCTGAAAGAAGGTGAAGTTATTCAACACCCAATGATTTCAAAATCTATAGAACGCGCACAAAAGAAAGTGGAAGAAAATAATTTCGGAATACGTAAGCGTTTGTTGGAATATGATGATGTGATGAATGAACAAAGAAAATTTATCTACGAAAAACGACATCATGCTTTAATGGGCGACAAACTTTCTATCGATATTTCCAATATGTTCAGAGATTCAATGGAGGTTTTAGCATCTTCTTACAACGGAACTGAAGAATATCACGATTTTGTTTCTGATTTTGAAAGAATTACCGGCATGACCAATAAATGCACAAAAGAAGAATTTGTTTCATCAAATTCTTCTCAACTTGTTGATAATTTGTACGATGCCGTGTACGAAAATTACAAGGCAAAATGTGAAGCCATCAGTAATGATGTGTCGCCATTCATTTTTCATATCAATGAAACACGTCCTTTAGTCAAAAATGTGATAGTACCAATAACCGATGGCAGAAGGATACGTCAAATTATTGTAAATGTTGAAAGATGTATTGCAAATCCGGCAAGAGAAATTCCTTTGTCAATAGAAAAAAATATCGTATTAGGTTTTATTGATGACCAGTGGATAGTTCATTTAAGAGAACTTGATGATTTAAAACAATCTGTACAAAACGCCGTTTACGAGCAAAAAGACCCATTATTAATGTACAAGATTGATGCATCAAAGATGTTTGAAGAAATGGTCATAAAGACTAATCGAGATGTTGTATCATATTTATTGCGTTGCAAATTATATAATCCTAATGAAGAGAATTTGCAGGAAGCAGCCAAGATAGAAAGTGCAAATCGTCAGAAGCTGAAAGAACAACGCGTTGACTTACTTTCTAAGGCACACACGAATACACAGCAGGGTGAGACTAAAACGCAACCTGTTCATGTAGAGAAAAAGGTTGGACGTAACGACCCTTGCCCGTGCGGCAGCGGTAAGAAATATAAAAATTGTTGCGGAAAGTTGGATAATACCGGAGAATAATTATTGTTATGATGAATATACCCAAGAGAATACTTTTAAAATTAAGTGGAGAATCGTTGATGGGCAGTTCCGGCTACGGGATAGACCACGGGAAGTTGAATTATTATGCCGATGAAATAGAAAAAGCTTTAAAAAGCGGGGTGCAAATCGGCATTGTCATCGGCGGGGGCAATATTTTCCGGGGATTACAGGGGGCAACAAGTGGTTTCAACCGTATTCAGGGTGACTATATGGGAATGCTTGCAACGACAATAAATTCAATAGCACTTCAATCTACTTTAAATGAAAGAGGTGTAAAATGCAAGCTGTTATCAGGGCTGCCAATAGAAAGAGTTGCCGAAGCTATGGCTTCGCAATTAGCAATAAGCTATCTTAAGCAGGGCAATGTCGTCATAATAGCCGGCGGCTCCGGAAATCCGTTCTTCACAACCGACACAGCCGGCGTATTAAGAGCTTTGGAAATCAACGCCGACCTCATCTTAAAAGGTACAAGAGTCGACGGCGTTTACAATAAAGACCCCGAAAAATTTTCTGACGCAGTAAAATACAACAGCTTATCATATAACGATGCTATAAAAGCCAACTTAAAAATTATGGACCAGACGGCGTTTACGTTATGTAAAGAAAACAATCTGCCAATAATAGTCTTTGATATTAACACCGCCGACAACTTAGTAAAAATTGTCAATGGCGAAAAAGTTGGTACAATTATTATTAACTCATAAATCAAAAATATTATGTCCGAATACGTAATGATGGTAATGGAAGAAACAACAGAAAGAATGGAGGCTGTTGTTACTTTTTTAACTAAAGAATTTCAAAAACTTAGAGCAGGTAAAGCCTCTCCCGACATGTTAAGTGGCGTAAAAGTAGAATGTTACGGAACAATTATGCCTATCAACCAAGTCGCAAATGTCAATGCCCCTGATGCTAAACAAATAATTGTCCAGCCATGGGATAAAAACATGCTATCGCCATTAGAAAAAGCCATAAGAAATGCCAATTTAGGATTTAATCCTATCAACAACGGTGAGGTGCTTAGGATTTTAGTTCCGGCACTTACCGAAGAAAGACGTAAAGATATAGTGAAAAAAGCTCGTCAAGATGCAGAACAGGCAAAAGTAAGCATACGTACTGTAAGAAAAACAGCCAACGATATGGCAAAAGACCTCAAAGATGATGGCGTTTCGGAAGATGAGACAAAGAAGTTGGAAGATAAAATCCAAGAAAGGACCACTGAATACACTAAAAAGATTGATGCCATCCTCGAAGCAAAAGAAGCCGAGGTTATGACTATTTAAAAAATTGTAATCAAGTATAATTCAAAATAAATGTAATAAACATGATGTCGATTAAAAAATCGGCATCATGTTTATTGTAGTTTTTATTTATGGTGAGAGCAACTATTTCCGCAGTTATTTCCACAACCCTGTTTCATAATTTCGCCACCTAAGTCTAATTTTTTAAACTCTTCCAGCAGTGTTTCTTCATTAGTTTTTTTCGGGTCATAAACAATAGATACTGAACGAGAAGCCACATCAGCCTTTACATCTTTCACACCTTTTACGTAAGCCATACCTTTTTCTGCTTTGCCTTTGCAATTATCGCAATGAATATCGGCTTTTAAAACAACCAATTTTTCATTGGATTTAACAACCATTTTAGGCAATTCAGCTTTTGCGGCTGTACAAGAATGTGAACAAGACGGTGTTTCTACCGTTTTCTCTTTGTCTGTTGATGTACTTTTACTGTCTTCAACTTGCGCATTTACACTTACAAAAGTAAATGCTAATAAAAATGCTAATAAAATGTTTAATCTTTTCATGATAAAATTTTTTAAATTTATGATTAATAATTATTTATGATAATTCTGAATATCAATCTATGTTAATTCTAAAGCCGAGATAAAATTTTATTCCGGATATAGGACCCCACACTCTTGAGGAATCAAAATATTCGGAAAAAGGGCTGTCGGCGGCGATAATAGGATTGTGCTGAGTGTAGTTAGTCAGATTTTCGCCGCCGGCGTAGATGCTCCAAGACCTGAAGTTTTTGGTAACCTGAGCATTAAGTATCATATACATAGGAGCTTCGTCCAATAATTCTTCGCAACAATCCGGATTATAAGTGCTGCCGCCCACAGTATAATCTATCACAGGAAGCCGCTGGTCGCCATTAAATTGCGAAGTAAAATCGAATCTCCATTTATCCAATCGTGTCCCGTATGATAAATTAATCAATCCTTTATATTTGTTAACCATAGGTTTAACCTCCAAGCCTTTGTTCATTTCAGTAACCTTTACATCTTGATACCTGAACGCCAAAACCACATCTAAACCTTTTATCAACTCATAATTAGCTTCTACCTGAAAAACATTGGAATAAGATTTTCCATCAAGATTATAAAAATATACGAACCTGTAATCTTGGTCCATATCCATAATAACCTGATTTATAAAACTTGAACGGTAAAATTCAGCATTAAGCATCAATTCTCTATCGTTAATATCAAAATATCTTGTATAGTTAAGTCCGTAATTCCATGCTTCTTCCATTTTTAGATTTCCAAGAATCATAATTTGTTTTGAACTTGCCAACATTGAAGTGTTTTCAGAGATGATTTTAGCTGTTCTGTACCCTTTTCCGGCAGATGCTCTGACAATATTTTTATCATTTATTGTATATCTGATATGAAGTCGCGGCGTAAAGAAAAATCCGTATTCATTATGATAATCCAATCTTACACCGGCTATAATTGTAGGCAATTTTTCTTTATCAAAAACATACTGAAAATACGCACCGGGTACAATTTCAGTCGTAAGTAAAGTCGTATCGTTCAAAAGCACGCCGTCATATTCAGAAACAGCAGCATTTGCAACAGTATTGATATGTAAATCTTCAACATAATCATCATAAGCGAAGCTCAAACCTGTTGAAAAAGAATGTTCCGAATTTCCGGAAAAAGCACCTTGAAAAACGGTATTCACATAAAAACTTTTTTGAACAGCATTATAGATATTCAGTCCGTAGAAAGACTCTTGTTTATGTATAGATGCGGTAGATTTGAATGCTACATTAAAAAGGCTGTCAAATTCATGCCCGCATTTTAAGAAAGCCTCAAATCTCTTAGTATTAATGTTGATACCATACAAACCTTCTCTATCGCTTGTTTCATAATAAGCAGTCTGTCCGCCTTTTCTATTTTCATAAATACCTTTGATTCCCAACATCAACATACTGTTTTGGTCAATTCTGTACTTCCATTTATTCATTACATTAAATTGTTGAATCAAAGGAGAATCTATAAAGCCATCATTATTATGGTCAAAATAAACATTTCTATTTTCGGCATGGACAAGAAGATTGGAGGTTAATCTTTTAGCTACATCAAATCTTGTGACTACATTAGCCTCGTATTTCAGCATACTGTTTATCAATCCGTTAACAATAAGGCGTTCGTCTTGGTCAGGAGCTTTTGTCTCTGTATTGATTTGTCCGGTAAGAGAAGAAAAGCCGTCGAGAACGGCAGAAGAACCTTTGGAAATCTGTATTGACTTCATCCAAGTTCCGGGTATATAAGACAGTCCGTAAGGCTGTGCAATTCCATATAAATTAGGTATATTTTCGGTCATCAATTGAGTATAAATCCCTGATAATCCGAGTAATTGTATTTGTTTAGCTCCTGTTACTGCATCGCTATAATGAACGTCTACGGAGGCGTTAGTTTCAAAACTTTCGCCCAAGTTACAGCAAGCTGCTTTACACAGTTCTGTTCCGGTGATTTCCACAACCGGTTTAACTTCAAGTCGCGAAATATGTGCTCCCGATGCACGATTCACAACTTCAAAAGTTTGTAATTTATAATTATCCTTAAGGATAATCTCTATATCATTTTCATCAGCGGCGATAGATATTGTGTCATTAGCGTAGCCTACATAGCTTATTACCAATACTTTATCTGTTTTTTGTGGCTTGTTGATAGAGAACTTGCCATTTTCATCGGTAGCAGTACCCATAGTAGTATTAATCCAATAAACATTAACTCCGGGCAGAGGTAATTTACCGGAATCTGTCATTTCAGACACCGTACCTTTAACTATCTGACAGACAGATGATAAAGGCAATAAACATAAAATCAATATTATTATTTTTTTCATTATTTTATTCATTTATTAAAAAACATGTATACACCAAAAAATTATAAAGGCATTATTATACCTTTAAAAACTTCATGAATATACAAATTTAGCAATAAAATCTAAAACAATGGAATACTTTAAACAGGGTTACACCGGAAAACAAGTCCGGTTGGAACAAAGTAAAGAGGTATTTACATAAAGGATAAAAAAACTGAGGTACAATATCTTTCAAAAAAGAATCAGCAAAAAGAAAATGATTGTAATAAAATGAAGTAATTTTTGCAAAGTCTTCTTTATCAGATATTTCGTAACATTCTGTATCAATAGAAATTTTTTGGATTTTACAACTTATCGGATTAAAAATCAAGCCATCATCAAATACGGACGTGGGTAAGTTGTAATCGTATGAGCAATTGCCATCACAGGAGCAGGCAGTAGAGGCATGTAATTTATGAGAGCCGCAACAACAGTTTTCATGTGCAACATATTTACCATGATCTTCATGATGTTCACATTTAATTTGTTCTTCTGAAAACACTACCTCAACATCACCGGCGGTGAAGCAATAATGCAATAGCAGGCTGTCGGATAATGAGTTCATCAATATCGCGACTGTTAGAGACAGAGATAATATTATCAGTAATTGTTTCCTCATATTAATCTACTTCGTCAGCTTCTTTAATTTCGTCTTCAACAGATTTAATAACTTTTCTAAACTTGAAGGCATAGAACAAGCTCCAGATGCCGGAAATTATCAAGAAAGCACCAACGATATATGTAACTGCCTTAGCCATTGTATCGGGGAAGAATATAAAGATTATTCCGAGTACTATCAAAAGGCAACCATTAATAATGGTAAAAGCAATTTGTGAAATATGATGTCTAAATTTCAGCAACACGATTATTTGATAAGCACCGGTAATAATAGCCCACACGCCTATAATATCAAAAATAAAATTATATACTTTTGCCGGGACAATAGCACAAAAAAGTCCGAGTACCAGCATAATAACACTTGAGAACATGAACAACCCCCAATCATTTTTCTGAGCCATATTTCTGATGTCGAGGATAATTAAAGTAGCGGCAGCAACAATAAGGATAAAACCTATCCATTTGATAAGTGTAACTAAAACATTTTCGGTTGCAAAAAGGAATAAAAGACCTATAACAGTAGCAATAACACCACTTATTGCCATTGTTTGCCATGATTTTTTTAATATGTTATTTTTCATAATATAAAAATTTTATAATAGACAAACTTTAATAATCAAGCATATACCACAAACAATCAAAATAATTCCCACAATTTTATTTACGCTGTTCATTCTTTTAGGGCTAAGGAAACCTTTTATTTTTTTGCCGAGGAATACTTTCAAAAAATTACAAACCATGAGTATTATAACACTGCCCAAAAAGAAGACGAGGGTATAATAATTAGGTTTATTAGCGAACATTGAATTTGTGGTTACGACTGCGCCTAACCAGAATATCAAAACAAAAGGATTTAACAGGTTCAGGAAGAAACCTTTTAAAAAATATACAATTGGGCGAGCATTAGGACCTATTGCATATTTCAATCCGTGTTTTTTAGGATTATTTAGAATTTTATCTGCATCTTCCTCTTTAACTTCTTTTCGCAAGAAGCTATAAATTCCGAATAAGATAATGACTACGCCGCCAATAACACCGATTATAAGTTGATTTTCTTTGGTATTGATTAATTTTGCCAATCCGTAATAGCTCAGCAATATATAGCCGATGTCGCTAAGTAAAGAGCCTATTGACATAGATATACCTTGTTTATAACCCCGTTGGATACCTGTTTGTATAAGCGCAAAAAACACAGGTCCTATAGAGAGTGAGACCATAAGTCCAAACAAAGCACCTTTTAGAAGCGTAAGCGTAATTATCATTTATTTATATATTTCAGTTTTTCTTTTGCTCTTCCAAGAATTTCTCCCATCTTGTTTGTTGAATGTCTCTTAACACGCGAGGAAATTTGAATGATCCGCCGGTTTTACCTATCAGATTAAGATAATCATAAAAAACTTTTGACGGATAAACTTCCACGAACACTTCTCTAATTGCTGCTATACGTTCAACTCTGTAGTCATCATTAAGTTCTTTAAGGTATTTATCGATAGTTTCCATAGCCTTTTGAGGGTCTAATGGGTCATCAGTGCCGATATACCATCTATGAGCGAACATTTTGCTATGTTTTATTCCTGCGACAGCAAACTCTCTGACGTTTACATTCAGTTCCTGTTCCATCAATTCGATAGCACGGTTCATATTTTCTTGGCTAAGATGTTCGCCGCAAATGTTCATATAATGTTTAGTTCTGCCCGTTATTTGGATTTCCTGACGTTCAACGTTAGTAAATTTGACAGTATCACCTATCATATAGCGCCATGCACCTGCGCAACTTGACAATATCAGGGCATATACTTCATTTTCTTTTACTTCACCTATAGTTAAAGATTTGGGGTTCTTTTTTATATTGCCGTTATTATCAAAATTATCATCGTTATAAGGAATAAACTCGAAGAAGATACCATTATCCATGACCATTTGCATAGAATCAACATTGGGTCGGGTTTGCAATGCAAGGAAGCCTTCAGAGGCGAGATAAGTTTCTATATAAATCAATGGATGAGCGAGTAATTTCTCGAAGCCGACTTTATAAGGCTTAAACGACACGCCGCCATGGACAAATATTTGTAAATTAGGCCAAATATCATGTATTGTATTCAAACCATAGTGGTCGATAATTTGCTCCATCAAAATTTGCAGCCATGCGGGAACACCCACAATAGCTACCACATCCCAATCTTTAGCCTGCTGTACTATTTTATTTATTTTTGTCGACCAATCTTTTTCGCGGGATATTTTCTTTCCCGGAAAATAAAAGCGTTGGAACCACACAGGGATATTTGAGGTGCTAATGCCGGACAAATCACCTTCATAATATATTCCGTTGTAATTAAGTTGAGTACTGCCACCCAACATCAAAGCTCCTTTAGTAAAAAAATCGCTTGGAAGGTTGTATTGTGCGAGTGTAAGCAACTCACGTACAGACGTTTTCTTTATCTGTCGCACCATGGCACCGGATACCGGAATATATTTACTTGATGCACCGGAAGTACCGGAACTCAAAGCAAAATGTTTTATTTGTCCGGGCCAAGTAACATCTGTTTCTCCTTCTTGCGACTTATGCCACCATTCTTTATGAATAGTATCATAGTCATATACAGGAACTCTTTTTTGAAATTCCGCAATAAAATTTTGAGAAGTTAAAATTTCACTAAATCCGAAATGCTTGCCAAATTGCGTGTTTTTACATCTACGCAACAACTTTTTTAAAGTCCTCTTTTGAGCTTTTACACCATCTATCACCGGCTGCTTTTGGTATTTTCCCAGCTCTATGGCATTCTTTATCAACGATCCTAATACAGGCATAATACAACATTTAATTACGCTGCAAATATAAACATTTTTATATAATTAGGAACAACAATTTTTGTTACTTATACAAGAAGCGTTTAATACTTCTCTTAGGAGTTTTTTCAAACGATTCTTTGAGCATTTCGATTTTAGCTATTTTACTGTAATTAGGGAGAAGAAGATTAAGATTAATTCTGTTTTCTTCCATAAGTTGAGCAAGTTTCATCTTATCGAGGTCTTCTTGGGAAACTCTGTCATAATCAGGATAAACGAGTGCCACGATTTTTTTATCTCTTTCAATAACCACAGATTCAATAATATAAGGCTGATTATTCAATTTATCTTCAATTTCTTCAGGATAAATATTCTGTCCGCCGGAGCCAAGAATCATATTTTTAATTCTGCCTCGAATAAAAATATTGCCTGCGGCATCAATTACGCCCATATCTCCGGTACGCATCCAGCCATCTTCAGTAAATGCGGCTTTTGTAGCTTCTTCGTTTTTATAATAGCCAAGCATAACATTCATACCTTTGACTTGAATTTCACCGGGTATCTTTGCCTGGTCCTCAGAATCTATTCTGATTTCCATCCTGTGAACTACTTTACCACATGAGCCTTTCTTAAACCTCGACCAATCTTCGTATCCTAACAGCGGTCCACATTCTGTCATGCCATAGCCTACGGTGTATGGTATTTTAATATCTTTCATCACAGACTCAACTTCTTGATTAATAGCAGCTCCACCGACAACTATAGAACGTGTCTGACCACCAAACACATCCATAACTTTAGAACGAATTCTCTTTTTTACAAAAGGCCCGGTAATAGGATTTTTCATCAAAAATTTCATAGAAGGCTTTTTGATAATCGGAAAAACGTTGTTTTTAAAAATCTTCTCAAGCACCAAAGGTACTGTGATAACCAAATAAGGACGGACCTTAGCCATAGCCATCAGTAAAACTTTCGGAGACGGAACTTTACCAAGAAAATGAACGGTAGTTCCTCCAGCAAGCTGATAAAGAAATTCAAAAGCTAATCCATACATGTGAGCCAACGGAAGCATTGAAACAATCGCATCTCCATGATGATTTGGAATACCTTGCAAGCCAAACTCTACATTAGAACTCAAAGTGTTGTACGACAGCATCACACCTTTTGGCGCACTGGTCGTTCCTGAAGTGTAATTTATAATTGCTACATCTTCAAAATTATTTGTAGGATAATTAACATGCTTAATGTTAAACTCATCGTGATATTTATTTTTAAACACCTCATTAAGATGTAGCATTGCAGCAGGCAACTTACCCTCTTTCGAATACAAAACGGCAAAATCGTCAGCAGAAACAGCACCCCTTAAATAAGTAAACTTCTCATGATCCAAACGATCCCATTTCTCCTTCTCTGTGAATAATAATATAGCCTCGGAATGTTCGGTCAATGCCTGAATACTTTCAGCGGTAAAATCATTAAGCAAAGGCACTGCTATGGCTTGATATGTTGTTATAGCAAGAAATGTAACACCCCAATTTACATTGTTTTTCGCACAAAGTACAATCTTGTCACCTTTTTTTACGCCAACTTCTTCAAAAACTATATGTAATCTTGCAATTTTCTCTGCTAATTGACCGTAAGTCAAAAAGTCTTCACCATAATTAACTAATGCGGGAGAATCCCAATAATTTCTCATGCTTTTTTGAATGTAATAAAAAAGATGATTCATCGGTTGTTTTTCCATATTCAACTATATTTTAAAATCTAAAAATAATTTGCAAAGGTACGCCGATAAGAATTATCTTACAAGTTCTATTAAGAATAATATACGTCCTGTTTTTCCTCTTTTTTGCGAAAATATGTTAACAACAAGCATTTTTATTGTCGTTTTTTCCATAAAATATTATATCTTCGCACTTACAAAGTGTATAAACTATATGAATGAAAATATAATATCTGCAAGTGCCTTTTTGACCCAAAAAACATTTTCCGAGTTTATGGGAAACGACATTTGGTTACACAACAGCGTCAAACGCAACACTCGCCAAGATGTCCCTCTAAAATACGAGCAATTATTAATAATATTACCTCTAAGAGGACATATTGAATGCAGTGTTGATTTTGAAAAATACACTTGCACACCATACACTATCGGGTTGATGTTACCGCAGCAAACAGTACAAATACACAGTATCAGCGAAGACTTCCAAAGTGTGTTTTTTCACATCTCATCTGAATTTCTCGATTTGATGAAACAAAACTCGTTGAATCTCATAACATTATACTTTAAAATCAAGCACAAACCACTACTACCACTTTCAGAAGAAGAAAATTTATTTTTATTAAATTGCTACTCTCTTTTACTACAACTCATAAAATCCGCCAACTTCCCCGAAAAGCAAAAAACAGCTTTAAGCATACTCACAACAGCATTTTACAGAATAGAATCTATATATGGAAAACAAGCAACATTTGAAACAGTAAAAAAATCACGAAAACAAACTATATTTGAAAATCTCAACAAACTTGTCTCGATTTTTTATAAAAAATCACGAAATGTAAAGTTTTACGCCGATAAATTATTTGTAACACCTAAATATTTATCAATATGCGTCAAAGAAGTAACAAGTAAAGGAGCGCATGATTTAATCACTGATTATGTTATACTTGAAGCCAAAGCGCAACTCAAAAACACGTCTAAAACCATTTCCGAAATTAGCGATGACTTAAATTTTGCCAATCCTTCTTTCTTTTGCAAATACTTTCGTAACAACACGGGAATGTCTCCAATTGAATATAGATCTCTCTGAAATTTTTAAATAAAATAAACTTTATATAACAAATAACACAGAATATCTATCTGCCAATAACATACCTTCATCATTAAGATTATAATTCAATCCATTAACAATCAGATGATTATATGGTATTTGCGACAAATATTTCTTCGTATTAATCACATAAAACTCACCAAAATATTTTTCAATATTATCCAAATTTATCCCTTTTTTTGTTCTCAATCCGAGCATAATATATTCGTTATAAGCGGTTTTCTTATCAATATTTTCTTTCCCGTAAAAATTGCCAATGCCGGCAAGCCGCATATACTCATCTACCGATGCTACATTCCACCTTCTAATTTTTCCGTTAAAAGAATGAGCACCGGCACCAAGTCCAAGATATTTACCATCATTCCAGTAATTAGTATTATGTTTAGCTTCAAAATCTTTTAAGCAATAATTAGAAATCTCGTAATGAATAAAACCATGTTTATCAAGCATATCGTTAATAATATTATAACAATCTACCACAAAATTTTCATCAGGAATAATTACAGTTTTATCTTCAGCCATTTTCTCCATATAAGTTCCATGCTCCACAGAAAGAGAGTAAGCAGAAATATGCTTTGGATTGAAAGACAACGCAGTATTTATACTATCTTGCCAACTTTCACAAGTTTGCAAAGGTAATCCATAAATAAAATCCAATGAAAAATTATCATAAAACTTATTTATTATCTCCAACGCTTTTTTAGCAGTCGAAGCATTGTGTCTGCGATTGACAATTTTTAATTCTTCATCATTAAACGACTGAATACCAATACTTATCCTGTTAATTGGAGTATACATTTTTAAATCTTTGATATAATCTTCCGTTACATCATCAGGATTGACTTCAATAGTAATTTCAGCATTATCAGCAACAGAAAAGATATTTTTCAAACCATTGAACAATGTTGCTAACTGCTGCACATTTAGCAAAGAAGGAGTTCCGCCGCCGAGATAAACGGAGTTAAGAGTTTTTGTCGGCAAAAAATCCTTTTCATGTTCAGCTTCATTTATCAAAGATTTTACATAGAGTGTGTAATTATCATTTGCTGTTTGCGAATAAAAAGCGCAATAGTAACATCTTGATTTACAAAACGGAAGATGAGCATACAGACCAACAGACATTTTAGAAACTTTTAATGCTGGATTAATAATTTTTCATTATTTTTCAAGACAATTCTGAAAGTAGAGCCTTTGTTTATCGTTGATGATTTCACAAAAATTTTACCTTTATGAAATTCCTCTACAATACGTTTTGCCAAAGACAAGCCCAATCCCCAGCCGCGTTTTTTTGTAGTTACACCCGGATTAAATATTGTTTTTTGCATTGACCTTGAAATTCCTTTACCTGTATCTGTAACATCTATTATACAATATTTGCCGTCTCTAAAGACATTAATTACGATACTGCCCTTTCCGCTCATTGCGTCCACAGCATTTTTGCACAAATTTTCTATCACCCATTCGAATAATTCCACGCATAGCGGCATAATTACAGGTTCTTCCGGCAGATTAACAGTAAACACAACTTTATTTGATGTTCTTTTTTTCAGGTAATTAATTGAATCTTCCACCACATCACCAACATCTGCCATTTCGAGTTTTGGTTCAGAGCCGATTTTTGAAAAACGTTTAGCGATGATTTCCAAGCGTTCAACATCTTTATTAATTTCATCACCAATTTCAGTTTCACCTTTAAGTTTCAGAAGTTCGACCCAAGCCATAATACTAGATAAAGGTGTTCCCAACTGATGAGCCGTTTCCTTTGCAAGCCCTGCCCACACCTGATTTTGTTCCGATTTACGCGCCGTACTGAAAAGAAAATAGCTGATCACTGCAAACAGAAACAGAATCATCATCTGTATTATAGGAAACACTTTAAGTCTAAACAGATATGCCGACTCTTGATAAAAAATATAATTTACATTATCACTCAACGAAAGCTCTATTGGCGAACCCTTTGAAGACATCTTATCAATAGCTTTCAGCAAAAAAGCCGTATCTGTCCGTTGAACAGAACTAAAATGGCTGGTTGCTATTATGTTTTTCTTTGTACTATCTGTAACTATTACCGGCACCGAAGCAGAATTAATAACAGTTTCTGCAAAGAAGTCTGTTATTAAACTTTCAAGATATTCTTTCAGCTGCGTAAAATGCCTTGAGTCTTTATAAAAAATATAATTCACAACGCCATAAGTAGATATTTTAACCGGCTCATAAACAGAAAATTCCTTTAATAAATCACCACGCAGATAAGGAACGGTATCTGTGTCAAAATCTACATTAGTAGCTCCTATTATTCGATAATTCCGGTCGGTTTGGATT
Source organism: Bacteroidales bacterium (assembly GCA_023230285.1). GTDB lineage: Bacteria > Bacteroidota > Bacteroidia > Bacteroidales > BM520 > RGIG7150. The sequence goes on from JALNXP010000023.1 coordinate 14,209, forward strand.
ACCGGTATTGTCGTATTATTTGATATAATATGAACATAAAAAGTAAGGTCGCCAGCTTCATCTGATACAAGCATACGCATAGCCTGTGCAAGAATTTCCACCTTAGAACGCTCTTCTTCCTGCAATTTTGCAAAAAATATTTCCGTAGATTTTACCAACTCCGCTCTATGCTTAACAGCATCTGCCCAAATAATCAAATTCTTCTGCTCATCCATAGCAAACTCTCTCACAAGACGGTTGGTATACCATATAGAAGAAGCTATTATCACTATAACTACAAGTGATAAAATCCATTTCCAACGATTATTTGTCATATAAATATTCATTGTTTATTACTTTTTCAATACTTTGAAATAAAAATCTTTATTATCGGTTTTTAATTGCAAAACATAATAGCCGCTTTTAATATCCGAAAAACACATGGTAACTACATTATAATTATGATTGACATTAGTTGCTTGACACACAACCTTTCCGGATACATCGACAAGTTGAGCATACCTGACAAATAAAGTTTCATCTCCAATAGTTTCATCAAGAACAACAGTTATTTTATCTTCAAAAGGATTAGGATAAAGTATAGGAGTAACTCTAATAAAATCCTGAAGCATAATTATTTTAGGATATACACCTGATTTATAAAGCGTTATGCTCACATCATAAATTCCGGCTGATTTATACAAAACATTTTCAGGCTGAAAAAGAGACGAGTATGAAGGTTCTCCGCCTTCAAAATACCACAAACACGAATCGGGATTTCCAAAAAAGTTAGTTTGAAAACTAACCTCATCACCAACTAAAACATTAGGAGAATACAAACTGTATAATGATGAATTATTGATAGAATAAGCTATGTCGGAAATTGTTAGATTATCAGTATAGCCTTGTAATTCAGTAACTCCGGAGTTTGTCGGGTCTAACCAGCAATCAAGTCGATTTATAGAATCGTTGCCGTTAGAAGTCCACGAGTATGATAGTTTTCCATAATAATCCGCAGAATTAGGTGTGTCGCAAGACGAATTGCCTCCTGTCAAAGTTCCGATAACATTACCTTCAGCGTCAATTAAAGGAGAACCGGAAGAGCCACCTTCGGTAACGCCATGTCCCGATTCTGTCTCCTGCCAATAAACCTTCCAGTGTGTCATCTTCAGAGAACCGCTATTCCACGGACTTTCCGATATATTGTATGCAGACGAAACCTTTTTCACATCACCGTTAGGGTGATGAACTGACTTGGCGGTAGACTCTAAGTCACCCGAAACATCCCAACCGGAGAAATAAGCATTATAATCTTCCGGAATCACAGAATCTATAAGCTTAAGCAAATAAAAATCAGAGCCTAAAATAACATTATAATTTTCAGAATAAGCAATTGGATAACAGCCAATTAAAGATTTTTTTTCAGGCTCTTCAGATGCCGGCTCACAATAAGGGTCTTCATAATCAAAATAAAAAATCCATTTTGCAAACTCCAACTTTTTAGTCTCTTGCGCACAATGCCACGCCGTAAGAACATAAGGCTCTCTATTCTGCAAAGTATTATTCATCAAAGTTCCGGTGCAAAGATAATATTTACCGCTCGCTAAAATGTATAACCTCATCACAGCATTTGCAGTAACTCTTACTGAACTGCCTTCCGGACAATTGATGTTCACATTACACAAACCTGAATCTTTATCATCAGCAAATACATCATAAAAAAAATATGAAAATCCATCAATAGTGAAATCAAAATCCTCAAGTTGCTGCTTTGAATTACAATTATATTCCAAAATAATAACATCTCCCTTAACAGGTGAAATAGTAAACGTATTGTCTTCTAAAACATTAGACGTATTGAAAGAGCCTAAAACATCTGAAAGATCCTTATTATACACAAAAAGAGAAGCATTGGGAGACATCTTAATATCAGAAAAAGAAATACCGACAGCTTTGGCTTCTGCAATATAAAAAGAAATGATATAGACATAATTGTCGCCATCGACAGCAGTTACATTATCAATAATATTTTTACGGGAATAATCTGCATCAATAAAAAATCCGACATGCCGGCGACAACCGTCTTTACAAACTTCTTCCATGTTTTTCTGCATATACTCAATGTCAGCTTTCACCGGAACAACAGTTTTGCTACTGCAAATTTGCGAATGAGCGAAGCTATACGGATAGCCACCATGCGAAATCTGCGCATACAAAGAGCTAAAACTGCAAGCAAATAAAACAATAAAACAACATAGAAGATTTTTAGACATAATAAATTTTTATGTAGTTGAATAACGCTTTAAATAG
>JALNXP010000024.1 GCA_023230285.1 Bacteroidales bacterium
CTCTTATGAAAATGCAATTGCTGTAGCCGATGTTGATGGCGATGGTTATGCGGAGATTTTTTATTCTGCTGTTAACGGCAATGTATATTGTATAGGGTATAATGCTGCTACTCATAATTATAATTCAACTCCGCGATGGACAAAACCTTATAGCGGTTTAAATACTTATTACAAAAGTCCGCAGCCTATCATTACAGATTATAATGGTGATGGTGTGCCGGAGCTTACTGTGTATGACAGAGTTTATAACGCTGTAAACGGTACACTTTTGTTAGATGCGAACTTTGCTTCTAAGTCGTGGAATTATGGCTGCGGTGCAATGTGTGCGACAAATAATGTGGCACCAAGCATGATGGCTGTCGGCGACCTTGATGGTGACGGCTATCCGGATTTGGCAGCCGGCAATATGTGCTACAAAGTTATCATCAGAAATCCTAACGGCACTGCAGGCAATGAGATGAAATTGTTGAGTACTGTTACGCTCAGCGGTCAAACAGGAGACGGCGCAACAGCTTTGGCAGATGTCGACTTGGACGGAAAACTTGATGTAATCGTGACACGCCGCTCTTCGGCAACACTCGCTAATCCGTTAGCAACTTCTGCTAATGCCACTGTTTTCGTGTGGAACCCTCGCGAAAGCAGAATTCTGAATACAAATAACGTCAACTTTTCTACAAATAACTCGCAAATGGGACCTTCTGTGCCTGTTATCGCCGATATTGATGGAGATATGTATCCGGAGATATGTATAGCGATGGCTGCTAATGTTCGTACATATAAATATGTTTCCGGAAATCTTAGCGCCGGCTGGACTTTGACAGCTCAAGGTAGTAACAACTATTTTTCCGGACTTACAGTCTTTGATTTCTATATGGATGAGCTGCCGGAAGTGATAGTCAGAAATGCTACCTCTCTTAAAGTTATTGACGGACGTAGAAATACGGAAATACAAAGCTATCCTATCAGCGGCGGTAATGCAAATCAATATCCTGTTGTTGCCGATATAGATAATGACGGCTCTTCGGAGATAATTGTTACAGGGAGTACAGGCAATGGCAATCGTGTTCACATCTTCTCAAGTAATCCTAAAGGACAATGGGCACCGGGACGTAAAGTTTGGAACAGCTTTGGATATAATGTGGTGAATATCAATGAAGATTTGACAATACCGCAATATCCGTTTAATCCTTCGTATGCTTTCACTGATCCGGATAATAATTTGCTTATCCGCCGCCCGTATAATGCTTACCTCTCGCAGGCAACAACAATAGACAGAAACGCAAAGCCGATTGTCGCCGCCGCAGACGCATCTTTTACTGCCGGACAACTTGATAATCTTTGTGACTCACTGATAATCAATCTTTCATATACTAATACCGGCAGCCGCACTCTGTTTGCTCCATTTGAAATTTCTGTTTATAAAGAATCTATACTGAAACAATTATTGTTGGTAAAAACTGTTAATGAAAATCTTGAAGTCGGTAGCACTTTGCATTTGAGTATAAATGTTTATGCTGAACAGTGGTCGAGTTATACTGTTTTTGGAAATCTGCAGATAGTGGTTAATTCTGATGGAAATGAAGTAGCAGGAATAGCACAGGATGGCAATCAGCAGGCAGAATGTAATATTGAAAATAATATTATTAATTTGGCATTTACCGGCTTTAATTTATCCTATGATACTTTATTTAATGATGTCGCTTGTAGTGGCGTTCCTTATGAAGAAAATGGCTTTAATCTTTCCGGAGAATTTATTTCGTCTATTACTCAACTTGATACTACGGTATATCTCTCCACCGTCCATAATTGCGACAGCATAGTTCGTCTTCAACTGACAGTTTATCCTGTCTACGATACTGCTCTTTACGACACAATTTGCTTCGGCGCAGGATATGATTTGAATGGCTTTAATATAAGTAGTAATGATATTCCTGAAGCCGGTGAATATAATTATACTTTAGATGATATCCAAAGTGTTCATGGCTGCGACAGCATAATTAACTTGGAACTTATTGTACATGAGGTCTATACGGAAGATTTGGAGGCTGATATATGTGCAGGAGCCGGCTATAATGCGTATGGTTTTGTGATAAGTAGTGATCAAACACAAGAGGCAGGTACTTATGAATATAATTTGGATAATTTGCAAAGTATTAACGGTTGCGACAGCACGGTGACACTGACATTGCGAGTTCACCCTGTTTATGATGAGGTTATAACAGCATCAATTTGCGAAGGAGAGAGTTATTTAGAGAACAACTTTACGTATACCACGCCGGCAGTAGGCTATTATGAGAGTACAAAAAATCTAACGACCGCACACGGCTGCGACAGCACAGTAAAGTTAGAGCTGACAGTCAATCGTGTTTATGATACATATCTGACAGATACGACCTGCGAGGGAGAGTTTTACAGCGGACACGGCTTCCATTTGGCGAATCTGAGTGCCGGCATATTAGACACAGTATCTCATAAAAACAGTGTTGCCGGTTGCGACAGTACTGTATATTTAGAGCTTATGGTGATGCCTCGTAAGATAACGGATTTATACGACACGGTATGTGCGGGTGAGTCATATCATGGTAATGGCTTCACTATTTATCAGGGACAGACACAGACAGCCGGCGACAAAGAATTTAGCCGCCACGAGGCGACGAGTTTTTACTGTGACAGTCTGATAAAGCTTCATTTGCGTGTTAATGAGACTTATTCGATAACCCATATAGATACGATATGTAAGAACATAGATTATTCGGGTTACGGCTTTGAGTTGTCGGCTTCCGAGCTGACAGCCGGCGAGGAGAATGTTCGAGTACATAATTATACAACCACACGTAACTGTGACAGTATCATAACGTTACGCTTGCAGGTGCTGAACTGCATCATATTGGTAGACGACAATATAGCGACTTATAACGGCGAGGCTGTAAGCATAGACGTACTTCCGAATGATACGATAGATGACTACTGTTCAACGACCTTGGCACCAGAGATAGCGATAGAGCCACTACACGGCACAGTTAGTTATACGGGTACCGAATATATATATACACCGGAGACAGGCTATTCCGGTGTAGACAGCATGCTTTATGTCGCATCGTGTCATGGTTTGACAGACAGTGCGTGGGTTTATTATCATGTTACCGGCTTGCCCGACAACGTAGATACGTCAGACTGCTATGTCACAGAACTGCCGTCCTGTTGGTCGATGCAGTCAGAAGGAGAGAGCAGCGGCACGTACTCGCATAACAGCATACCGCTCACGGGCGATGTTGATAATGATGGGAAGATAGAGATATTGGCGACCTCGTCAGATGGGAAGACCATATACTTTTTAGATGCGACAAGTCCGAGTTTGTCAGTGAAGTATACGATAGCTGTTAGAGATGGCAGCAGTTTTGGCAACGAGAGCTGCATCAGCCTCGGCGATGTAGACGGAGACGGCTATTCGGAGGTGTTCTATACGTTGAGTAACGGCAATGTTTATTGTATCGGCTATAATACAGTCAGCCATCAGTACGGGACATTAAGGTGGAGCGGGAGTTATAGAAGTTATAACTCATGGTATAAGAATCCGCAGCCGTTGCTTGGCGACATCAACGGAGATGGGCTACCGGAGTTGGTAGTTTATGATAAGATATATAATGCTGTCAGCGGGGCGTTGCTTGCAGACGGACGATTTGATTTGAAGGGCTGGAATTACGGAGCAGGTGCGATGCACGTTGGAGTAAACAGCAACAGTGTTAGCAGTGTGATGAGTATGGGCGATGTAGACCGAGACGGACATTTGGAGTTGGTGGCAGGTGATATGTGCTATAAAATAGATATAAACAATCCAAACGGAACAGCAGGCAACCGCATATATTTGTACAGCAGGAGCGAGGCAAGAGCCGGCATAGTCGGTGATGGAGCGACAACCTTGGCAGATATAGATAATGACGGATATTTGGATGTTATAGTTACACGCAGGCGTAATGCTACGAGGGACAATCCGGGACCAAGCAGCGGTTATGGAACAGTTTATGTGTGGAATCCGCGCAGCGGAGCAATACTACACACCAACAGCATCACGACCATAGTACTTCACGCGACTTATGGCGGACCGTCCGTAGCCACAGTGAGCGACATAGACGGCGATGGGTTGCCGGAGATAGTGTTAGTAGGACGTTACACGTTGACGGCGTACAAATATAATCCTACTTTACGAACGCTGAGTACATTATGGAATAAGTCAACCAACGATTTGTCGGGTTCGAGCGGTGTGAGTGCTTACGACTTTGACATGGACGGACAGGCGGAGCTTGTCTACAGGGACCAGACACATTTACGCATATTGTCCGGCATAAACGGTCATGATACGGCGAGCTACGAGCTTCATTCGGAGACGTATAACGAATATCCGGTCATCAGCGATGTAGATGGCGATGGGAGTGCAGAGATAATAGTCAGCGGCAGCCGACAGACAGGCGGCGTGGTGAAGCTGCATGTAATAGGTAGTAAACCGTCATATCAGTGGAGTGGTTGTCGCAGCGTATGGCATCAATATGTATATAACGGTGTCAACGTCAATGCAGATATGAGCATACCGCGTCAGGAGTTCAATCAGGGCGTGGTCATGCGAGCAGGAGCCATAGAGCGGCGTCCGTATAACAGCTGTCTTCAACAGTTGACTTATATAAATTCCGGCGGCATCGCCATGACATCGACCACAAATGTATCGATAACAATGAGCGGCACCGGTATAGAATACAGCTGTGATACAGTAAGTTTGAGTTTTGTCATCAATAATACGTCAGATAAAGAGTTGTATGGCGGCTATGGCTATACGTTCTATAAAGACAGTGTAGGTGGGTCAGTCATATCGACCGGTATTTTTGACGAGCCATTGTCCGGCGGCACAAACCGCAGTGTTAGAAAAGAGTTCAGCAATACTTATTTGCGTGATTATCTTCCGATTGACAGCATAGTTGTGAGCATCAACGACAAAGGCGTTGGAGCAGGGCAGTCGGGCGGCAGTCAGCCGGAGTGCGAGCTTGAAGACAACGGTCTGATATTGCCATTTTGGGGCATCTTAGACAGTTACGACTATACCATCCGCGACACGCTGTGTATGGGCAGCTTCTACGAAGGTTATAATTTTACGACCCCGGTCTTCGACCTGCCGCAGCATTATGAGGAAGCCCAGTATTTACAGAGTGTTTATGGTTGCGACAGTACAGTCCGCCTTGCGTTGGTGATAGTAGACTGCATGGAGCTGATAGACGACTATTATTCTACGTATAACGGCAAGGTAATAGATATGAGTCCCAAGGACAACGACATCATAGATGCATACTGTCAGAGTTCACGTCCGGTGCTGTTGCAGCCGCAACAACATGGCAGTACCCAGATAATAGGCAGCAACATAATCCGTTATACACCGGAGCCTGATTATGTCGGTTTAGACAGCATGCAGTATTCGCTGTTTTGCGGCGGAGTATATTACGACAGTGCGTGGATATATGTACGCACGTCATATCTTCCTGATAATGTGCTGAATCCGGAGTGCTATTCCGGAGCGAGCAGCGGCGGATTGAGAATAATAGAGTATTCCGGCAGCGAATATGAGAAGTATTCGAGTAAAGATTTGCCGTTGACAGGCGATGTTGACGGCGATGGAGAGATAGAGATATTGAGTGTATATCGCGAACTCAATGTGACGAAGCTTCATTTACTGTCATCATCGACAGGTGCGTTGAGCGAGAAGTACAGCATAGAGATACCGGCAGGCGAGCATTTGGGAATGAGCAACAGCGTGTTGCTGTCTGATGCGGACCGAGACGGCTATTCGGAGATATATTACAGCACAGAAGAAGGTCATGTTTATTGTATCAGCTATGATGAATTGCGAGGTCAATATTTGTCGGATCCTCGCTGGCGTGCTACCTATTTGGGCTATAACAGTCAGTATTATAACAGTCCGCAGCTTCAGATAACCGACTTTAACGGCGATGGGTTACCGGAGTTGGTGGTTTATGACAGAGTATATAATGCAGTAACAGGAGCCTTGTTATTAGACGGAGATTTTAAAAGTCGTGGGTGGACTTACGGTGTAGGTGGTTTGCAGCGTGTGATTGGGAATTCAGGTACGATAGCTGTCAATATGCCGGCAGTCGGCGATTTGGACGGCGATGGACTGCCGGAACTTTGCTGCGGCAATATGTCATATAAGATAACGATAACCAATACCGGCGGCGTACTTGGCAACAGCATCAGCCTGTATAAGGAGAGTAATATGAGAGAAGAAGTCGGCGATGGAGCGACAGCGTTGTGCGACATAGATTTGGACGGCGGCTTGGACGTTGTCGTAGTCAGACGCAGTGCGGCGACCGCAGGTAATCCGTTTGGCAGCGGCGGCACAGGAGTTTTATATATCTGGAACCCTCGGACAGGAGCAATTCTCAACGACAACCCCATAACGAATATACCGTTGTCATCAACCCAAGACGGGCCGTCAGTTCCGATGCTCGGCGACATAGACGGCGATGGCTATGTTGAGATAGTCATCAGCAGCGGCAGTAATATATATGCTTACGACTACGATGTGCCGAGCCGACAGTTGAGTGAGAAGTGGAGCAAGAGTGTGACGATGAGCGGAGCGATAGGCGTAACGATGTTCGACTTTACGATAGACGGTGTTCAGGAGCTGATATACAAAGATAACAGCGGAGTTTATGTTCTCAACGGCACAGACGGCAGTCAGCTATACAGGTATCCGTTATACAGCACCACCGGCGGCGAATATCCGGTAGTTGCGGATGTCAACGGCGATGGTAGCGCAGAGATAATAGTAGTCGGCAGTACAAATACTGGTGCAGCGAACAGCGGTGTTTATGTTTTAGGCAGCATCATCACAGGACAGTGGGGCGCAGCGCGTAGCGTATGGCATCAGTATTCGTATAGTGCGGTAAGCATCAACGAAGATATGACGGTGCCGAGCTATTCTTTTAATCAGTCGTATGTATTTGGGACAGGACGTCCGTATAACAATTATCTGTGCCAGCTTCCGATGCTGACACAAAACGGCGAGCCGTTTTATTCGATAGCCGATGCTATGATAACGAGTGGTGGCTTCGAGATAGAGTATTTGTGCGACAGCGTAAAGTTGACGATAACCTATCACAACATAGGCGACCGTCCTCTTTATGGCGGCTATTCGATCAGCCTTTATAAAAATAATTATAAAGGGACGTTGATGGACATCAAGACAATAGACGACAGATTGGATGTGTATGCTACATCGCATCAGACCTATTATTACACACCGGAAGCATGGGCAGAATATGAGCCTTTAACCAAGATAGTTGTAGCTGTTAATGATGGCGGGGATGGTGTAGGACAGAGCGGCGGCGAACAGCAGGAGTGCAATATAGTCAACAATATATCGGAGCAGCCATTTGGCGGCTTCCGTCGAACTTATGAGCGACATTATAATGATGTTGTCTGTCAGGGGAGTCGTTATTATCGTTACGGGTTCCTATATCCGTCAGACAGCACGATGAATGTCGGGCTATTGCATGGGGAGCAGCATTTGGCGACATCTCACGGCTGCGACAGCATCATCACCTTGGATTTGACGGTCAGCGAGGTTTATGATGATATAGAAGCGTTGACGGTATGCGGCGAGGATATTCCTTATTTGTGGGAAGGGATGTATTTGTCGGTCAACGGAACCTATCGCAAGAGTTATCATACGATAGCAGGTTGCGACAGCATAAAGAGGATATTTTTTGCAGTCGAGCCGTCATATTATTATTTGTCAGATACAGTAATCTGCGGCGGCGAATATTTAGATTGGCGAGGGCGGCGATATCGTACGAGTGTGGAGGTATACGACAGTCTTCAGACGACCGGCAGCGGGTGCGACAGTGTTTATCATCTGTCGCTGACGGTAAGTCCTCATTACAACATCACGGAGAGAGAAGATATATGCAGCGATGAGCTGCCGTATTATTGGCATAATCAGTTACTTACGGCGAGCGGCTATTATACGAGTGTCGGACAGAGTATTTACGGCTGTGATAGCAGCTATAATATTTATCTCACAGTATATCAGACTGCTGAGACTCATCTGTACGACACAATATGTCAGTATACGACTTATTCGAATTATGGCTTTGAGTACGGCATGTTCAATGCGGCGGGTAATTACGAGCTGCATAAGAAATTTGAGACGACAGAGCATTGCGACAGCACAGTGCATCTGCACCTGCACGTTAAGCCGACATATACGGAAAGCATTTATGACAGCATCTGCCAGAACGAAGTTTATTCGGGTTATGGTTTTTCGCTGCCGGCGGATACGACAGCGATTGTTGGAGAGCATACGTCACGGCTTTATTTGAGTTCCTCTAACGGCTGCGACAGTGTTGTACAGCTGAATTTGTATGTCAGAGAAGTCTATGATGAGCATAAATACGATACGATATGTCAGAACGATACTTATGCAGGTTATGGCTTTGAGATAGGTCAGAGCATCACGCAGACATCAGGGGATTATCAGACGAGTGTTATGAAATTGAGCATTGAGAGTTGTGACAGTTTGACGACCCTGCATTTGCATATCAATGCGGAACAAAATACGACATTGCATGATACAGTCTGCGAGGGAGATGTTTATGAGAACAACGGCTATTCCATCGGAGCCATACTAACAGGTAATGCCGGCGACTACACTTATTATCTTAACGAGACGACATCGGCAGGCTGTGACAGTACGGTGTTGCTTTATTTGCGTGTCAATGGAGTAGCAGAGACCGAGTTGTATGACGATGTTTGTCGCGGAGATAGCTATGGAGAATATGGTTTTTCGATACCGAGCGATAGCACAGCAACAGCGGGCATATATGAGAGCATCTTGTCATTGTCGACAGCGGAGCATTGTGACAGCACAGTTACGCTTCATCTTACGATACACAGCGAAGCGGAGACAGTTTTTGCCGATACGGTATGTCAGTTGGAGAGCTATGCCAATTACGGTTTTATAGTTCCGGGCGACAGCACGCAGCAGTGTGGTCTGTATACAGAGATACACGAATACGAGACGGTAGACGGCTGTGACAGCACCGTTTATCTGAAGTTGCAGGTCGAGCCAGTCTACAATTATACGGTTTACGACACGGTATGTGCAGGCGAGGCATACAGCGGTTATAATTTTTATTTGTCAGGAGATCAGACACAGCTGCCTGGTGTCATCAACAGAGAGGTTAATTTAGAGACGTTGCGAGGCTGCGACAGCACGGTGAAGTTGGAGCTGACGGTAGCACCGAACTTTGACATCTATCAGCAGCAGTCGGTATGCGAGACGGAGCTTCCATATATCTGGCACGACATAGAATGTTCGGCAGCAGGCATATACTATGATGAAAACTTGAGTGTGTCGGGCTGCGACAGCACCTATACGCTACAGTTGAATGTAGGTACATCGACAGAGGCGGATTTGCCAGTTACGGCATGCAGCAACGAGCTGCCGTATATCTATAACGGCGTACCGCATTATATATCAGGAGTTTATACCTATTATTATGCATCAATGTACGGCTGCGACAGCGTTGTACATCTTTATCTGAGCATCAGTCATGATTATACGGTAACTCTTTACGACAGCATTTGCGAAGGTGATACCTATTATAATTATAACTTCTATTATCCGATTGACAGCACGAACATACCGGGTACTCATATCGGGGTACAAAATAACATTAGTAATTCAGGCTGCGACAGTATAGTAACACTTTATTTGGAGGTCATTCCTGATGAGCATGTCATTATAGAAGACAGTGTATGTCAGGGATATGCGTACAGTGGCTATGGTTTTGCATTGCCGTCCGGTTCAACGCAGATACCCGGCACGATAGTCCGTCAGATGATGTACAACAGTGTATATGGCTGTGACAGTTTGGTAGTGTTGCATTTGGATGTTAAGCCGAGCGTTTATACGGAACTTTATGGCGATGTTTGTCGTGGCGAAGGCTACGAAGGCAATGGATTTGTGATACCGGGTGACAGCACGACACAGGCAGGACTTTACGAGACAAGTCAGACGTATACAAGTGCGGTCAGCGGTTGCGACAGCATAGTTAGCTTGCATCTGACAGTACATCCGGATTATCATAGCTGGATAACAACCAATGTATGTCAAGGTGAAGGCTTTGTGGGCTATGGCTTTAATGTTCCTGCAGACAGCTTGGAAGGAAAGACAGAGTATGTGGAAAGTTATGAGTATGAGAGCATTTACGGTTGTGACAGCGTTAGAAGTCTGCAACTGTATGTTCGTGAGAGTTATGCGATATATATAGAGCGTACTATATGTGCGGGAGACGGCTACGAAGGCGAAGGTTTTGAGCTTAGTGCGGGAGAGACATCGTCAGCGGGCTATTATGAATATGAACATCTGTACCAAAGTCAGTACAATTGTGACAGTCTGATGGTTTTACAGCTGACCATAAATCCTGTATCCGGAGTAACGCAGATTAATGTTGGCATAGAGACGAACCTCTGCACTGGAGATGCGTATGCCGACAACGGCTTTAACGTCAGCGGCGAAGAAACACTGTTGCCTGGTGTCTGGGAATATTACCGGACGGAGCATAATGTCTACGGCTGTGACAGTCTTATCATGATAGAGCTTACGATAGAGGGCGAGCCGTTGACGATAGGCGAGATATACGGCGACTTTAGCGGGACGTTGTATGACGAGACAAGTGGCGGCGTATTCGAGTACAGCATAGACAGCATAGCGAATGCGGATTATTATCTGTGGGAGTTGACGGGTGCGCCGTGGTATATAGAACATGACAGCTCGTTATGGTGTACTGTATATGTACGCACGCGAGACGATGGCGAGTTGACGGTACGTGCAGTTAACGAGTGTGGTGAGAGCAGTTACAGCAGGACGTTGTCGGTATATGCGACAGGCATATCTGAAGGCGAAGGCTCTGTAGTAGAGCTGTATCCGAATCCTTCGAGCGACATGGTAACGTTGTACATGCGTGGCATAGAAGGCGAAGTCGACATCATCATCCGAGATGTGGCGTTGAAGGTCGTTGATGTTTACGACTACGAGGCTTCAAACAAAGAAAGCAAGTTTGTGTACAGCGTCAAAGGATACAGCAGCGGCGTATATTATGTCAGCGTGCGTAGTGGAAATATCACGGTGATAAAGAAGATGGTGGTGCAGCGGTAGGGTGGAACGTGTAATCGTTTAACAATAACTTCCTATTACAGACTCTGTAAGGTTGCAATAGAACGCGGATAACGCAGATGCTTTCGCAACGCTGATGAATCTACCTTTTATAAATTTTATAACAAAATTAATCTAATTTAAAATAAAAATTGTACCTTTGAAAACTGATTTAATCAACCGTGTTCAAATAACCGCTGATATGGTTTGTGCTGACAACGGATAAATATTTTTTAATAATATTAAAGGAGAAACTATATGAAAATTTCTGCAATAAATTCATCTTTAAAGTTGAATAATCAATCATTTGAGAGAAAAAAATCGAAAGAAACAAATCCACTGTTAAATGACAAAAAGGTAAAAGTACCGTCAAATGTGTTATATGCAATGAAAATGATGGCTCTTGCAGGAATGATGTCAACAGTCGCAATGAACACGAGTTGCGATAAGAGTGCTTATGATGATCCGATGACTAACCCCACAGAAATAAGAGGCGGAGGAGTTTATGACCCACTTCCGGGAGTAATCGGACCTGCCGTCGGAAATGAGGATTTCACAAAAAGTCCTGTTCAAAATTCAATGTGGTCAATGATTTCAACTCTTGAATTGTTTTCTTCTCCTTATGAAGGAGATAAAAATCCAAAATCTTATTCTCTCGAAGCAGGCGATATCAAAAAATTTGATTTGCATGATGATGTGGGACAACGTACCGAATATTACACTTTCAATGAAGACGAATCGACACCGGACACTTCCGTATATTATATTCAAAAAATCTATGATGACGGGACTTAAGGCACGCCTCAAAGACGAACCCTTTCAATGTATAATGATAATACAATTCACACAAAAGATGAATATTTTTCAGATGATACATGGGGGTGTTCAGGCGAAACTTTGTATGAAAACTGTCAAAACGAAATAAAAGTTTATCACAAAACTCCATTGGGCGAAGAATTTCACTACAATCTAAGCTATTTAAAAGACACCCCAAACTCAGTATTTGTGCAATATCCTCAAGGAAGCACAAATTTATATTCAAACGTTAATATAAATTACGTTAAAGAAGATTAAAGCCAAGAAATTGCAAAATCAAGCCTGCCTTATTGCATTTCTTCATAATTACGGATTGTGAAATGTTGCGTATTTCTATGACTTCTTAAACTAAATATGTTGTAATTCAATGTTTTATAAACATCTGTGGATAAAACAGAACGCGGATGATGCAGATGCTTTGCAACGCTGATGAACAAAATCAGTGCTTGTAAATCCGCAGCATCAGTGTCCCCAAATGCGGACATCAATAATTTCCCGTAATACAAATATTCAACAGAAAAATTAAAAATTCGCATTAAATTTTCATTTATTAGCAGAAAAACATACCGGCTTAGGCTGTCATACAATTAATTTTTATCTTTTAATTGTTTGATATTCAGCTTGAAAAAAAATAAGAAAAAAATAATCGAAAAACAGTTGCAATTTTGAAAAAAGTATTATCTTTGCAGCGTAATCAGGGGTTGATATTCAGCTGATGATTGACAAGGTTCGGTAGTTCAGTTTGGTTAGAATACCTGCCTGTCACGCAGGGGGTCGCGAGTTCGAGCCTCGTCCGGACCGCCAAATACAAAAAAGAAAGTTAATGGTCAAGTTAATACTTGACCATTTTTTTTTCATCACTATCAATCACTATAAAAAGTTTAGAAAAATACCTAAATGTAGGGATTGCACAACACTTTATTTAGCCATACTTTTGCAAAATCAAATTTGTATTATGTCTGAGTTATTGAAAACATTAGCGGATGTGCCTACTAAAAGTCGTTGCGTGATTGTGAAAGTCCACGGGCATGGTGGCTTCCGACATAGAATACTTGAAATGGGATTCGTTAAAGGCGAAACTATCACTGTTATTAAGAATGCGCCTCTGATGGACCCTATAGAATATGAAATCATGGGTAGTCACGTCTCTTTAAGACGTAGTGAAGCCGCAAATATAGAAGTTGTACCTTTTGATGAAATGGCTGAAAATGTCAAATCTTTTAATGGTACTATAGAAGAACTTGTTGCTAATGAGGTGGATAGATGCTCTAAAGAGATAACAGTCGCCTTAGTCGGCAATCCTAACTGCGGCAAAACATCTTTTTTTAATCATGCTACCGGTTTGCACGAAAAAGTCGGAAATTATGGTGGTGTCACTGTCGACTATAAAGTAGGTATCTTCCATGCTAACGGCTATACTATAAACCTTGTGGATTTACCCGGCACCTATTCTTTAACGGAATATTCACCGGAAGAGCTTTATGTGCGCAAATATCTTACGGAAAAACACCCTGATGTCATCTTAAATATCGTTGATGCAAGTAATCTCGAAAGAAATCTTTTTTTGACTACTCAACTTATTGACCAGAATCCGCGTATGGTGATGGCGTTGAACATGTACGACGAACTCGAAGCCTCCGGCGATAAACTTGATTATCATAGCTTGGCTAAAATGTTGGGATTTCCAATAGTGCCTACCATTTCTAAAACAGGTAAGGGGCTTGATGATGTGTTGAACAATATTATAAAAGTGTATGAAGATGTTAGCGGTATTACTAAACATATTCATATTAATTATGGCGAAGATGTCGAAAAATCTATTGCTGCTATCAAAGTTTTGCTGGAACATAACGAGTCAATCCATGATTTGTACCATGAACGCTACATTGCGCTGAAACTTATTGAAAATGATAGCGTTATGCAGTCTGAGATGTCTACTCTCGCTAATTATGAAGATATTAAAGCTCTCGCTACCAAGTGCAGAAATCATATTGAAAAATCTTATAATGATGATATAACAAGTGTTATATCCGACTTGAAATACGGCTTTATCCGTGGTGCTTTGAACGAAACTTTATTGCATAGCAAAGCCGATAAAAAAAGGCTCGCTTATGCTTTAGATACGGTTCTCACTAATCGCTGGTTAGGATTTCCTGTTTTGCTGCTGTTCTTGTGGCTGATGTTTGAGGCTACTTTTATACTTGGCGCTTATCCACAGCAGTGGCTCGAATTTGGCATTGAAAAACTTGGTAATTTTGTTGGAAATATTATGCCCGCAGGAATCTTGAACGACTTGGTCGTTGATGGCATTATCGCCGGCGTTGGCGGCGTATTGGTGTTTCTCCCTAATATATTGATATTGTTTTTATTTATATCGATACTTGAAGATACAGGCTACATGGCGCGCGCCGCTTTTATCATGGATAAACTTATGCACCGCATAGGCTTGCACGGCAAGTCTTTTATCCCTTATCTGATAGGCTTCGGATGTAGCGTGCCCGCAATTATGGCTACACGTACCCTCGAAAATCGTAAAGATAGAATTTTGACTATACTTACAATACCGTTTATGTCTTGCTCCGCACGACTGCCGGTGTACGTCTTGTTCGTCTCTGCTTTCTTTGATAAACATAAGGCTTTGGTTCTGATGAGCTTATATATCATAGGTGTAATCGTGGCAGCACTGACATCTTTGCTGCTAAATAAAACCGTGTTTAAAAATTCTTCAGACCAGTTTGTGATGGAACTGCCGCCTTACAGAAAACCAATATGGCGCAATACTTTGTTGCACATGTGGACGAAAACAGAGATGTATCTTAAAAAAATGGCTACTGTCATACTCGTCGCTTCTATTATTATTTGGGTGTTAGGCTATTTTCCGAGACCAAAAGTCGAAATGACTGCAAGTCAACAAGCCGAAAATTCTTATATCGGACGTATAGGACATGCAATTGAACCGGCTGTGAAGCCACTTGGCTTCGACTGGAAAATGGGTGTCAGCATACTTTCCGGATTCGCTGCTAAAGAAATCATAGTATCTTCTATGGGTATACTTTATGATGCTGATAGTCAAGATGCTGCAAATGAAACATCTTTGATAGAATGTCTTAAAATGCAAAAAGATGAGCAGGGTAATACCTTCTTTACACCGTTAAGAGCTTATGCCTTCCTGATATTTGTCTTGCTGTATTTTCCATGTATAGCATCTCTTACAGCTATAAAACGAGAAGCCGGCTTTAAGTGGATGACGTTTTTTGTTGTATATACTACGGCAGTCGCTTGGATAGCAGCCTTTGCCATATTCCAGATAGGCTCTCTGTTTTAATCGAAATTTAATATTTATTTTTATAACAGCCATGATGATGAAGCCTTTGCCATAGCGAAGGCTTCTGTTTTTTTTATACTTAATAAAATTGTCAAGACAGTATAAATAACATGTTTTTATTTTTATCTTTGCAGAATTAATTATGCTTTATTTTATCTAATAATTTGTCTGTAATAATAAAGTGCCATGTCTGATGATGTATTGGAAAAATTGAAAATTTTGACCGAATCTGCTAAGTACGATGTCTCGTGTTCTTCGAGCGG
Source organism: Bacteroidales bacterium (assembly GCA_023230285.1). GTDB lineage: Bacteria > Bacteroidota > Bacteroidia > Bacteroidales > BM520 > RGIG7150. The sequence continues at coordinate 15,626 of JALNXP010000024.1, forward strand.
CACCGTGCGTAAAAATGTAGATGGCGGACTCGGAAATACTGTTGGTGGCATAGGCATTTGTCACAGCTTTGCCGAAGACGGCAGGTGCATTTCACTGCTTAAAGTCATGCTCACAAATTATTGTATCTACGATTGCGCTTATTGCATTAATCGTACAAGTAATGACATCAAACGCGCTACTTTTTCCGTGTCGGAATTAGTGGAGCTGACATTGGAGTTTTACAGACGTAATTATATAGAAGGATTGTTTTTGAGTTCCGGTGTGGTACGTAATCCCGACTACACAATGGAGCGTTTGGTGAGAGTGGCTAAGGATTTGCGCACAAAACGCTTTAATGGATATATTCACTTGAAAAGTATCCCCGGCGCAAGTCAACAGCTCGTAAATGAAGCCGGTCTTTATGCTGATAGAATGAGTGTTAACATAGAGATTCCTAATGAGACAAGCCTGAAATTGTTAGCTCCCGACAAGAGCTTTGAGAGCGTGTTTCAGCCTATGAAGTTCATTAATATGGGCGTTATAGAAAGTATTGAAGAACGTAAAAAACATCGCTCGGCACCACGCTTTGTGCCGGCAGGTCAAAGTACCCAAATGATAGTTGGCGCTACTAAAGAAACCGATAAAGACATTTTGTTCTTTTCTTCGGCTTTGTA
>JALNXP010000250.1 GCA_023230285.1 Bacteroidales bacterium
GAGGCTTCTTAGATAAGTTTGGTTATCCGTTTTGCAGAGGCAGAATTTTTAATCATGTCGAAACTGACAATGGTCAATTTAACGACTACTGCGAAATTTTTTGGGCTACGGGAGCCTGTATGTTTGTAAGAGCGCAGGAATACCACGAAATCGGCGGCTTCGACAAAGATTTTTTTGCCCACATGGAGGAAATAGATTTGTGCTGGCGGTTTAAAAATGCAGGCTTTAAAATAGGATACTGCCCTACTTCTGTTGTTTATCATGTCGGCGGCGGCACTTTGCCAAAATCATCATCTTTTAAAACTTATCTGAATATCAGAAATAATGAAGTTATGATATATAAAAACCTGACATCTAAACGGTTAATTCCTGTTATGCTGTTGAGATTTTGTATGGACTTGGTGTCTTCTATCAAATTTTTTATTGACGGCGGTTTTAAAGATTTTTGGGCTGTCATCCGCGCCCATCTGTCTTTTTTCAAACACTTTGGAAGAAATAAACATAAACGTAAACATATTGACCAACAAACTATAAGCTGTATGTATACAAAATCAATAGTCTTTCAAAATTATTTTAAAAAGAAAAATTATTTTAATCAATTAGATAAAAAAGATTTTACTGCTAACTCGTAACTTTTAAGCCCAAAGCCTGTAATTACGCCACAACAATTTTTTGCAGTCAACAGACGCTGTCGAAAATTTTCTCTCGAATATACATTGGAGATATGTACTTCTACAACAGGAAGTTGTATAGCAGCTACAGCATCTGCTATTGCTACAGATGTATGCGAATATCCGCCAAAATTGGCAATGATGCCGTCAACAAATTTATTCATACCTGCTTCTTGCAACTTGTTAATCAGCTCACCTTCTACATTAGATTGAAAGTAATCAAAAATGACAACGTTTTTGTACTTATTTGTCAGCTCTAAAAAAAAAGAAGCAAAAGTTTGTTTGCCATAAACATCCGGCTCTCGACTACCTAATAAATTCAGATTAGGCCCATTAATAATCAATATTTTTATCATTTGTCAACATTAATAAATACCATTTCTTCGTCTCAATGTCCATTCAATTGCCAATAAAAGTATTATTATTGCAAAAATCGGTATATGGTTTGTCAGCTTATCCTGTTTTTTGTAGGTAAATTCTTTTTTAGAAGATATTGAAGAAGACAGAATATTCTGTATTTTTTCAGTTTCATCTATAGACATAAATTCGCCGCCGGTTATAGCGGCAACAGATTTTAACAAATCATAACGGGCTTGTAAATCTGCATATTCGGGATTAGCCGTTGAAACATAAAATGCACCTTCGGCTTTTTGGTCTCCGGCATCAGCTTTCCATGTATAATACCCGGCAGATAAAGTTCCGATATTAATGGAATAGCTCCCATCTGTTTTAGAAAAGAAGAAAGGATACTCCATGCCGCTTTCATTGCGAATATTTATCTGAGCATCAGGCAAATTATATGGTTCATAGCTGTCGTTATACAAAACAGCATCAAACTTGATTGTTTCATCTTCAAAATATTCATCATCAACATCTACCTGAAAACGTTTAAAGCTGTCTGATAAAGACAGATAATTGATTAATCCGTTTATCAGTTTGTCAAAAGCCTCATGATTTGTTTTTTCTACATAATTTTTAATTCGCCACATCCAGAGTCCTTCACCAAAAATAAAAGCACGGCGTCTGCCAAAATCTTGAGTAGCTATTATCATTGGACGTGTAGTAGGTATTTTTCCGACTATTTGCGTAAACATCACATCCGATTGTGCCGGAAGTTGATAAATGCCAAAAGGAGATGTCAATGGCGTATAAAATTTGAAGACGGCTTTATCTGCTTCAGAAACTTTAAATGATGTAAAACCTTCATTATAATCAGGATAAGAACTTTCGTAATTATTATTGAATGACTCTATGCTAACATCTTTATTTAAAGTGTTAAACTGTGAAATATTTGTTTTTGCAGAGACGACAGAAAGATATGGGATTTTTTCTTTATCAATTATCTCCATAAGTTGTTTAGATTTATTGCTTTTTTCGGGCAGTCCATGCAATATTAAAATATCGGATAAATTTATTTCATTTTCATCAAAGTCGGCAAACTCGACAGCTTTCACATCAAAAGCAGCAAAATTCTCAATAGCAGATTTAATAGCAGCAACATCGGGGTGCGCACCATTATATACTATTGTCACTATTTTTTTATTTTCGACTACATTTACGACACAAGTTTTATAATTATTTGTCTCTATTGCATCATTTTTACCAAGAGACACCAATTTGAATTGGTAAAAATGTTTTCCTGCATAAGAAGGTTTAAAATTGACATTAAAAGTCTGATAAAAAGTTTTGTCTGTAATTTTAATATTTCGCGAAGAAGAAAGTTTTTCGTTGTCATATATTTGCAGCACAAGTTCCTCATTTTCAAAACCTTTAGCCAGCATATTTACTTCAAAGACGCATTCGCTTTGCATATAAACGACATCATTATATCTGATTTTGCTTATTGCAAAATCCGTCAATTCAGATGTATCGCCGACAGCTACGACAAACACCGGATATTTCAGTTTTTCAGCCATACTGACAGGGTTAAATCCGGAATTGAAGATACCGTCAGAGAACAGCAACATTCCGTCTATTGAATTATCATACAATCTGTCGGCATACAAGAAAGCTGAAGAAATATCCGATATATTTTGAGTAAAAGATGGCAGTGAGTCCTGTTTTATATTTTCTCCGAATAAGAAATCATTAATCAAGAAAGTTTTTTTCAGATTTGCTATAACATTTTCATAGTCATCATTAAAGAATGTTGATACTATAGAAGAATCTTTAGCAGCGACCATAGAGCGAGAATCATCGACTGCGCTGATTAGCAATGGTTTTGTATAAGAAGTAAGTGTTTTAACGAGAACAATGTTAAGCAACATAGAATACAGCAAGAAAAAAGTGGTTGCTCTCAATACAAAGAGCAACGCTTTCAATTTTTTTCCTATAGAGCTGTTTTTCTTTTTCCAATACAGGATACCTGCCGACAACACAGCAGCTAAGACACATAGCAAGAGCCAAAACGGTGATGATTCGAATAGCAGCATGATTTCAAATACTTACATGTGCATACCGCCGCAAACCGGAATTACCTGTCCTGTAACATAACTTGCAAGTTCTGATGCAAGGAAGGTGGCTACATTGGCAATATCTTCAGGTTGTCCGGCACGTCTGAGCGGGATGTTGGTCATATAATCTTTGATAACATCTTCAGGTAGTTGCTTAGTCATAGCAGATTCTATAAAGCCCGGGGCAATTGCATTACAACGAATATTGCGTGAGCCTAATTCTTTTGCTATTGATTTGGTAAAGCCTACTATACCGGCTTTTGTAGACGAATAATTACACTGACCGGCATTACCGGAAAGTCCTACAACAGAGCTTATATTGATGATGTTACCTGAACGCTGTTTCATCATGTACGATTGTGCAGCTTTGGTCATAATAAAAACCGACTTTAAATTTACATTTATAACTGCGTCCCAGTCTTCTTCGTTCATTCTCATTATAAGTTTATCACGAGTAATTCCTGCATTATTAACCAAAACGTCTATTGTTCCAAAATCTTCGGCTATCTTGTTAACCACAGTTGTACCTGCTTCCATATTTGCG
>JALNXP010000252.1 GCA_023230285.1 Bacteroidales bacterium
GAAGCAATGCTTTGTCTAAACTCTCGGGGCGGTTGGTTGCTGCCAAAATAACAACTCCTTTTTGTCCGTTGAAACCGTCCATTTCAGTAAGCAGTTGGTTTAGAGTTTGTTCGCGCTCATCATTCGTAGTTATTCCATCGCGTCTTTTGCCAATGGCATCAATCTCATCTATAAAAATAATACAAGGTGCTTTTTTGTTTGCTTGACTAAATAGGTCGCGTACTTTGGCAGCGCCCATTCCCACAAACATTTGAACAAATTCGGAGCCGGAAAGGGCAAAGAACGGGACTTTTGTTTCGCCTGCTACAGCCCTCGCTATAAGCGTTTTACCTGTTCCAGGCGGCCCTACTAATAACACTCCTTTGGGCAATGTGGCGCCTATTTCAGTGTATTTCTTGGGATTATGCAGAAAGTCAACTATTTCATTTAACGACTCTTTGGCTTCTTCTTGTCCGGCAACATCGGCAAACGTAGTTTTTATCTCATCTTCGGCATAAATTTTCTCTTTGTTTTGTCCAAAACTCATATAGTTTCCGCCAAGTTTTCCCCTCATCGACCTCATTGCGTTTCTCCAAATAAAAAAGAAAATTGCTCCGGGTAATACCCAGAAAAGAAGGAAGTTTAAGATAGGAGAGTTTTCGCGAGGAATGGTTTCACTAAATTCAATTTTGCCGTTTTCGTTGGGGCTTTCTGCTTCCAATAGTCGGTCAACTAAATTGGCATCGCTCATTCTGCCTGTTTGAAAAATGGCATCTATCGGATTACCCTTTCTGTCAACTTCGCCGTTCGGAGTGGTAAAATAAACTTTATTTCCGTCAATATTTACCTGCTTGACTAATCCCGAATCGACTTTGCTGATAAAAGCGCTGTATGTTGTCGGAATGATTTTTGGTTTGAATAGATAAGGGAATACTAGGGAGTTAAGTATCAGCAATAATGCTATTGTCCACAAGAGACTCTTCCAATTTATATTGGGTTTTTGCGAAGAGTTATCTGCAATATTCTTTTTGTCCATTTTTAGAAATTTGTGATAGTATTATATTTTGTCCACGTTATCCATTGCAACAAAATCTAAGACAATAAATAATTGTGGATTATTACTTCACAAAGTTAGTAAACTTAGAACGTATTTGATTGTCCTAAATTCACATATAGTTGTCCTAAATTCACTATTTAAAGTTGTTCTCTAAACAATGATGGAGACATACCTGTTTGCTTTTTGAAAAATTTGCTAAATGATGACGTTTCGGAAAATCTTAATCTATCTGAAATTTGGCTGATAGAGAGTTTGTTATCGGTTAGCAATAATTTGGCATTGTCTGCCATTTTTTCGTTGATAAAAACGCCTGGTGTTTTTCCTGTAGTTGTTTTAATTGCTTTAATCAGGTGTTTTGAAGATATGTTTAGTTGATCAGCAAAAAATGCAGTTTTATCACTTATTTTGATTGGTTGCAGAAGTAATTTAAAAAAAGAATCGGCAATTTCTTCGTTTCTAGTTAAACGACTTTCTATCTTTTTACCTCTAAGGAAAATTTCGGCTATCTCGCAAATAAAAGCTAAAAATAGATTACGCAATGTTTCTAATTGAAACACAGAATGTTTGTTCTCTTTTTTTTGTAAATTAATTTATAGATATCTATAAGATTTTTCTGCTGTTCTTTAGTAAGGTCGGTAAGGGTGTATCGGTGGTTGGAAATTTGCCGAAAAGGTTTTACAAGTTGAGCGTTTATGATGTGTTTAGCCAAAAAGTTATACGTTACAAACAAAAGAATGCCTTTGTATTGTTTTTTTGAACGGATAATATGTACAATTGAAGAAGGATGCGCAATAAGCAAAGTTGATGCTGTAAGGTTGTAATCAACTTCATTGATACTCAAATCAATATCACCATCAGTACACAGCAAAATACCCACATACTCTTTCATGTCGGCAGTAGCATTTTCAATTATCGGAAGTTCGCCATGGCAGAAAAAATAATCATTCTCATGCCACTCATAGCCAAGATTTATAATAGCCTCTCGCAGTGTGAGATATGAATTTTGTGAGCGATTTGTCATTTAGTTATGTGCTTACATAAATTTTTGCCTTTACAAACTAATTTCGCCAAAGTACATTACGAGTTTCCAAACGGCAACTCTTTTTGCTACACTACCTTTATAAATCTCTTAATGTTAAAGTCGTAATCATAAATTTCGCCTTCCTCAATGTGGTACCACCAGCCCATTATGGTTATGTCGCCTTGTTTTACTGCTTTACGAATATATGGATATTGCATCAGATGTTCAATTTGCACAACCACGTTCATCTGTTCGGTAAACACGCTGCGCTCTTCAATGGAGATAATGTTATTTGCTATTTGTTCTTCTACGATTTTCTTAACTGGCGCTGCCAGCTCAAGCCATTTTTTTGTATGCGGCAGGGATCTCATCTCTTTTGCGCTATTATAAAGTGCGGCGCAGCCACCACAGTTGGAGTGTCCGCAAACAACTATATTGTCCACTTGTAGTTGCTTAACAGCATATTCAATTACAGCCGAGGTGGCTACAAACGTCTCCGAGCTTCTATCGTATAAAGGCACAAAATTGCCGATGTTACGAACTACAAACAGTTCGCCTGGAATGGTGCCGGTAACCAAATTTGGCACTACACGCGAATCAGAGCAACCAATATATAAGGTATGAGGATTTTGATGTTTGCCTAATTGGGCAAAAAATTCCTGTTTCGGAATGTGTTCGTTGCTTTTAAAACCTCGAATCCCTTCAAACAATCTATAATAATTGGGGTGTTGGTGGCTGTCGTCTTCATGTGTTGTGTTCATAATCTTGGATTTTTATGATCTTGTTGTGTTTTTTATATTGAAGTGATATTTGTAGGTTGCAGCTTTATGACATTTATCTACAGATAATTACCATGTCAGTACTATTATAACTCTAAAGCTACAAAATTATGTGTATTTATTTTATTGCTTGATAAGTTTTTCGAAAAAATTACGCAATGCTTTCTCCTGAATTTTTATTTGATAATTTTCGTTTTGAAATACCAAAATTTAAAAAAAAACAATCTCTCATTTATCGAGTATTTGTTTGTAGGTTTTTTCTACGATATTGTTTAATTGAGTGTAGAACTGTTCTATTTCTGATTTAGGAGGCATTTTATTTCTCCATTTATTTAATTTTTTGTCAGTTTCATCGAATATGTTTGTCTCAATAGGTGTAATGATTTGCATGTATCCGTTGTTTTCTTTATTTACTAATTTCGATATTTTTAAATAGTGGTATCCGTCCGGATTGTCTATTGGGTAACACTTTTTCAATAGGCTCATATTGTATTGATTTAATTTTGAGTTTTTTAGCGAATCATTATAAATTATGGTGTTTGGCAACTCCGATTCGCTTATCCACAAGGGCAATGCAATACATGTATTCGGATAGCCTATCATTGTCCACATTGTAGTAAATTGTGGTAGTTCGTTGTCTTTAACCCCTTGAATAACAATGCACGAAGCTGAGCCATAGCTTGTAATTAAGTTGTCGGAGTGTATAAATCTATTGCTTGCAGGCTCATTTTCATACATTTCTTTGTAATTGTTTTTTGTTATTGGATTATACAAACATCTTGAGAAATTTTGTATTACACTACGATAGTC
>JALNXP010000253.1 GCA_023230285.1 Bacteroidales bacterium
ACCAAGCTCAGCGTTATGTCGCCGGCAGCGCAACTCCTGACTTAGAAATTGGCTTCTCTAACTCATTCGTGGTCTTCAAAAATTGGACAATAGATGTTAACCTCCGCGCTTGGATAGGCAATGACGTGTTTAATGCTACAAGAATGTTACTCGACTATAACGGAAATCTTCCAAACTTAAACGCTCTTACAGATGCTTTAGAATGGGCTGAATTAGGCAGAACAAGCGGTCCCGCCGTTTGTGACTACTATATAGAAGATGGCTCTTTCCTACGCCTCGACTATTTAGCAATAGGCTACAATTTTGACATGTCTAAATTAAAAGGTATCGAGTCTTTGAGACTTTATGTCGCTTCAAATAATTTGCTGACTATTACCGGATATTCCGGACTTGACCCCGAAACAACTATCGATGGTTTGTCTTTCGGTGTAGATATGTACAATGTGTATCCTAAAACACGTACTTTTACACTTGGCGTTAACGTAACATTCTAATTTTATGACTATGAAAAAGATATTATATTTCATTGCAATTGCAATATTAATCTCAGGTTGTACTAATCTGGATGAAACTTTATATGACAAAATTTCAGGTGATAATTATCCTGAAAACGATGACCAAGTAGCTAACCTTACAGTAGAAGCTTATACTCAACTTCAAAATATGGTTGATGATAACGGCTGGTGGTTTCTGGCTCAAGAAATATCTTCCGATGAAATGTGCTGCCCAACACGTGATACTGACTGGGATGACGGCGGCAAATGGCGTACCGTACACCAACAATCGTGGGGTACAAGTAACGACTTTGAGGCTGTCAACAATATGTGGAGCCTTATGTGGGGCGGCGTAACTACTGCGAACCAAATTATAGACAGATTTCGTATGATGGAGGCTTCTGAATCAGTGCTGAAAAAACAAGCCGAAATGGAAACATTCCGCTCTTTCTTCTACTATCTGCTTATCGACAACTTTGGTGACGTTCCTTATCTGACAACTACTGTTGACGCTCCTGAGCAACCTACCAAAGTAGCAAGAGCCGCTATATTCGATAGCTTGACAACAACTATCGAAAGGAACTTACCTTATTTGTCTGCTTCTACTTCCAATAAAACTATGGTGACAAAGGCTACAGCTTTTGCTATTCTTGCCAAGTTATATTTGAACGCCGAAGTTTATACCGGAACTCCACGTTGGCAGGAAGCTTATAATTACTGCGACAGCTTGATAATTCCTAACGGCTTCCCATTCGGCAGCGACATCAGTGCTCCTTTTGTTACCGAAAACAGTACCAACGGCGAAATTATATTCTCTATTCCTTATGATGAAACTACCTTCCAAGGTTTTCGCCTTCACATGAGATGTATACATTACCAAAGTAAATATACATTCAACATGACTGTTGAACCATGGAACGGATTTGCTACTCTCGAAGCTTTTTACGACAGCTATGAAAATAATGATTTGCGTAAATCGGCATGGTTCCTCTCCGGTCAACAGTATTATTATAATTCTTCAGAAATTATTTTAGATGCACTGACGGGTAACCCGTTGATATTTAACAAAGAAATACCGGCTTTACAACTTAATTCCACTTATGATAGAGATGTTATCAGGTCTTCAGGTATTCGTCCGTGTAAATATGAAATCACTCCGGGCGCTCTCGAAAACTTGAGCAACGACTTTGTGATTTTCCGTATCACCGACTTCTACCTTATGAGAGCTGAAGCTGCTATCCGTTTAGGACAAAACGGCGATGCAGACCTTAATATGATTCGTCAAAGAGCCGGTGTAGCCGATATTTCAGGTGCTACTCTTGATGACGTACTCGCAGAAAGAGGTCGTGAAATGTTCAGCGAAGGTCACCGCCGCCAAGACCTTATCCGTTTTGGCGAATGGAATAAAGACTGGTGGGAAAAACCGGCACGTACCGGCACCGACATCTTCCCAATACCTAAATGGGCTATCGATGAAAATCCTAATTTGCAATAATTATATACTACAAAGATATTTATTAACGTTTTAACTAACTAAATTAAATTTTAAATTATGAAAAAAAATTTTTTGAAACATTTGGCAGCAACATCAAGTGCTATGTTGCTCCTGATTGCAGTTGTTGCAGTCACTTTTACTTCATGTAAAGATCCTGTAGATCCTGATGATCCAATCGTTATCGTTGAAGATGGTTACTATCTGACAGGTGAAGCTTGTGCTTACACAGATGCTAACACTAATTTGATGTTCGCTGTTACACGTAACGAAGTAGACCAAACCGAAAGAGCTACTCTTTATGAACTTTATGTAGCTTTAACAGCAGGCAAAAACTTTAATATTACTCAAATAGCAGGTTCAACAACCAACGTTTACGGTGGCGGTTTGGAAACAGTAGCTGTTGAAGGTAACGACCAGCCAACTTGCGATGTACAAGCAGGTGCAATGGCTACCGGCGGTAACTATACAGTTCCTGCAGACGGTCTGTATCATGTCGTATTTGACACAGAATTAAATAAAGTCCTCATTATCCCTGTTCCAAAATGGAACATCCTCGGAGGTGCAACTCCATTAGGATGGACAGATACCGACATGCCACAGACAGCATTTTCTACAACAGCTGTAACTTTTGCTGTATCTGAAGTCGTTCTCCGTGAAGGTGACTATAAATTCCGTTACAACGGTGGTTGGAAAATGGGTATCGATGCTTTCGATGAAACAGCAACAGTAAAAGTTAATACCAACTTCGGCGGTACTTTAGACGCATTAGTTCCGGGTGGTGATAACATTCCTTTTGCAAAAGCAGACGAAGGTTATTATACTATAACCGCTAATTGGACAGTTGCTGACGGTATGGTATTTACCCTCACATGGACAGGCGCTGTAGAACCGCTACCTGAATATCCTGATAATATTTATGTAATAGGCTCCGGCATTGGCGGATGGGATTGGACAGTCAACGACATTCAAATGATACCTGTTCATAGCCATCCTTATGCTTTCTGGTTAATTACATGGTTAGAAGCAGGAACTGACAATGCAATCAAATTCAGCCCTGAACAAGCTTGGGGTAGCGACTTTGGTGTAGAAGAAGGTGATGTTATAGCTCCCGGCGTATACACAAAAGGAACTAATAACCTGTTAGTACCTGAAGTATCAGGCTATTATCAGATTTATGTTAATTTAGAATCAAATACTATCACTATTGCTGAACCTATGGTTTACTTAATGGGACCTTGTGCCGGTGATGACGGCTCATGGGCTTACATGGAATCAGCTATGTTTACATTTAATGGCGACCATGCAATGGTTTCTCCTGCTATCGTAGCAGACAGCGAATTAAGATTAGCTGTAAACCTTGATGCAGCATTTAATTGGTGGCAAGCTGAATTTATCGTCCTCGACGGCGTTATCGAATTCCGTGGAGATGCAGGAGATCAAACAAGAGTTAACGTAACTGCAGGTCAGATAGTTACTTTGAACTTTGATGATAATACAGGCTCTATACAATAAGTCTTGTATATAATTCGACAAAAAAAAAGCTGCTTCAAAAAAAGCAGCTTTTTTTTTGTCGAATTTCTACATGTATAAAGCCTTTGTAAAGTCGAAAATGTTGATAATAAATAAGT
>JALNXP010000254.1 GCA_023230285.1 Bacteroidales bacterium
TTAATTAATGATTACGAATTGAAAAAAATGAAAATGATTAGCACAAGTAGAAACGTGGCATGCCGTGTTCCGAATCTCTCAAATCTCCCGCAAATTTCGCAGATGGTCGCAGTTCTTTTTCTGTGTGCGCATCTGTTAAAATCCGCGTAAATCTGTGTCCGACATCTAAACATTAAACAAATAAACAATAAAATTTAAACAAAACTATGAAACATTACTTATACATTTTAGCCGCTATCATCTGCATAGCCCTAACAAGTTGCAAACCAGACAACGAACTGCCTACGGGTGTCGCTGTTATTATTGTAAACGGCGTAACTTTTAATATGATAGCCGTAGAAGGCGGCACATTTTGGATGGGTGCTCAGAGTACAAACTCCGGCGGACAAAATTATGATTCTGAGGCTGATAGTGACGAAAGCCCTGTACATCAAGTAACATTAAGTGATTATTATATAGGAGAGACAGAAGTAACGCAAGAATTATGGAAAGCTGTGATGGGCAGCGATCCGAGTTATTTCGAAGGGGATGATTTGCCGGTAGAGGAAGTGAGTTGGGACGACTGCCAAGAGTTTATCCGTAAGCTGAACTCCAAGACCGGCAAAACTTTCCGTCTGCCTACCGAAGCGGAGTGGGAGTATGCAGCAAGAGGCGGCAATAAAAGTAATGGCTATAAATACAGTGGTAGCAACAGTATAGATAATGTGGCGTGGTATGATGGTAGTGAAACTCATACAGTTGGAAGCAAGTCACCTAACGAGTTGGGGATTTATGACATGAGTGGCAATGTATATGAGTGGTGTAGTGATTGGTATGGCAGTTACAGCAGTGGCAGTCAGACCAATCCGACCGGTCCGTCATCCGGCTCGTACCGCGTTTTGCGCGGCGGCTGTAGGCTCGACAGCGCGAGGTACTGTCGTGTCTCGAGTCGCTACATCAGCTACCCCGGCATCCGCTACCACCACTACGGCTTCCGCCTCATCTTAGTTCAGTAAGGCTCATCCGACCCCTAATTTGAGCTAAGAAAAGAGGCGAGCTTGTAAGCGGAAAGCCCAAGCGGCATGAGCGGAGCGAATGCAAGCAAGGGCTTGGAGAAGACAAGTGAGGGGAGGGAAACGAGACCGCCGGAGGCGGTCGAAAATTGTGTGGATGTAGGAATTGTATTTATGACGAGATTATTTTCAGGTATCGCATTGCGGTGTCCGAAAAAATAAAAAAAACAGAAGGAAATTGCCGGAGGCTCGAACCGCGTTTTGCGCGGCGGCAGTTGGAACAACAACGCGAGGAACTGTCGTGTCTCGAATCGCAACAACAACAACCCCGACAACCGCAACAACAACAACGGCTTCCGCCTCATCTTAGCTCAAATTAGGAGTCGGATGACCAAATATGAACAGGCAATTTTCTTGCGCTTCTGTAAAAAGAAGCCGAAAACGAACGGTCTTGTACCGCCTGAAAAACGGTGTTGGTAGCTTAGTCGGATAACTATGTCGAAGGCTCCGTTTTTCTTCTTGTGACAAATTATAGAACAAAATAAATATGCAGATAAAACTATTTTATATCGGAATTGAACAAATGGAAAATGAAAATGAACTGAATAAATTTTTGCGTAGCAAAAAAATTATTCATGTAGATTCTCTATTCGTGTCCAACAATAATTATTGTGGCTGGATGTTTACAATACAATATATTGATACAGAGCAAAATATACAGAAATCTTTCCCGTTGAAAGAAAAAGTCGATTATAAAAACGTATTGGACGAAAACACATTTGCACAATTTTCAAAGTTGAGAGAAGTTCGAAAAAAAATGGCTCAAGATGATGCCGTGCCTGCTTATGCTGTATTTACTAATGAAGAACTCGCGGAAATTGCAAAATTAGAAGAGCTGAATGAAAAAGCATTGCTCACCATAAACGGTATCGGCGAAAAAAGAATCGAAAAATATGGAAAATTGTTAATAGAACTGATAAAGGAATGAAACGTGTCGGATATTTAATGGATAAAATTGCCGAATTAGACAATCTTTACCTTGCGTATTATAAGGCAAAACAAGGTAAGGACGGTAATAAGGAAGTCGTTGATTTTGATAATGATTTACAAAACAACATCTTACTACTCCAACAACAAATTGTGTCAGGAAATATTTCAGTAGGTAATTATCACTATTTTAAAATATTTGACCCTAAAGAACGCCTTATTTGTGCTGCGGCTTTCACGAAAGAGTATTGCATCATGCTGTTATGAATGTATGCCATCAATATTTTGATAAAACGCTGATATATGATACTTATGCAACACGTATAAATAAAGGTGTGTATAAGGCTTTGGATAAAGCTGCAATCGCTATGCGTAATTATAAATATGTGGCTAAATTAGACTATCGAAAGTATTTTGACAGCATCTCTCATGAAATGTTGAAAAACAAATTGTTAACAAAATTTAAAGATGTAAAATTATTAAATATCTTTGATAAAATTATTGATAGCTACGAAGTTAATCCTGATTTTGGATTGCCGATAGGGAACCTTACCAGCCAATATTTTGCTAACTTCTATTTATCTGATTTAGACCATTTTATAAAAGAGGAGATTGGTATTAAAGATTATATTCGATATATGGACGATATGTTGTTGTTTTCAAACGATAAAGCACAGTTAGAATGTCAATTACATACAATATATGAGTATTCGGAACAAATGCGCCTGACTTTAAAACCATTTGTTTTGTCAAATACTAAATACGGCGTTTCTTTTTTGGGATATAAATTGTTCCCTAATGCAATTAAGTTAAATAGAAATAGTAAAAAACGGTTTTTTAAGAAAATGCAACAATATGATACATATTTACATGATAATATTTTTACGGAAAAAGATTATCAATTACATATAATTCCTTTGCTGAGCTTTGTCCGGCATGCCTACACTAAGCGATTGCGAAAAATATCGTTGGAGGGGCGTATAGCATACGCCCCGTATAACAGGTCGCAGCCAGTATCTACGTAATCACTTCTGACACAGCTTGTTATAAACTAAATCCGTGTACACCCGTAACATCCGCGTAAATCCGCGTTCCATCTAATTCACGCTCCAACGCCCCGATTCATAATTAGTAATTATTAATTCGTAATTAAATGGTAACGTTTTTCTGTTTTTTACGATATATATGAAAGAAAATAATTTCATATATATATCTAATAACATAAAAATATTACCTTTGCATGGAAATAAATAATGAAGACGTGAAATATCCGGTTGGAATACAGAGTTTTGAGAAAATTCGTAATAGCGAATTTGTGTATGTCGACAAGACTGCATTGGTATATCGGCTTGCAAATGCCGGCGGTTATTATTTTCTCAGCCGTCCGCGGCGTTTTGGTAAGAGCCTGCTTATATCTACCTTAGATGCCTATTTCAGCGGCATGAAAGATTTATTCAAAGGTCTTGCAATAGAAACTCTTGAAACAAAATGGACAGTATATCCTGTGCTGTATCTGGATTTGAATACAGGAAAATATGACCAAAAAGAAAAACTTGACGAAGTTTTAGATAATTACTTAACGTATTGGGAATCGTTATATGGAACATCTTCATCTGAATACA
>JALNXP010000069.1 GCA_023230285.1 Bacteroidales bacterium
TAACCGGAGTAAGATGTGCAAGAGCATCAGCATGATTGACCGCGCGTCTCATCATATAATCCATGCCTTCAGTCGCTTTATGCGACTCCGTCAGATTTTTGATATATTCTATATCTAACATTAATGGTGAAGAAAGGTAACGTTGTTTAAAAAAAGCCGACCGCTCATTTGACGGACTGCCCTTGACTTCTCTTTCTGCAAATTTATCCATAATTTTATTTTTAGAAATTAATTATTGTAACATGTTTAAGAAAACAGTGCAAATGTAATAAAAAAAATAACAATATAATTTTTTTTTTTAAAACGACCTATAATAATTTATCATTCAACATCATATCGTAATAATATATCCTGCATTTAATTTTCACAAAAAAAATATTGCTTTATAAAGTCGGATTATAAAAAAATTATATTACTTTTGTATCGCTGAATATGGTATTAACTTAAATTAAAAGCTATGAGTTTAACCAGAAAGACATCCGATTTAAAAAAGCGGACAAAGACAGCGGTTAGCGGTGGTGGCATTGAGGCAGTTAAAAAGCAGAAAGCTGTTGGTAAGATGACTGCTCGTGAGCGAATACTTGCCCTTCTTGATGCAAATTCTTTCCATGAGTATGATTTATTTGTTGAACATGCAGGTAAGGATTTTGATATGGATAAGAAGTATTTGCCTGGTGATGGGGTTATCACGGGAACAGGGACTATAGGCGGTTATCCTGTATGCGTATATGCTCAAGACTTCACTGTTGCCGGTGGTTCGTTAGGGTGGATGCATGCCAAAAAGATAACGAAAATTATGGATTTGGCACTGAAACTTAATGTACCACTTGTCGGAATTAATGATTCAGGCGGCGCTCGTATTCAGGAAGGAGTTAATGCCCTTGCCGGTTATGGCGAGATTTTTTTCCGTAATACAACAGCCTCAGGTATCATTCCTCAAATATCGGTAATCCTCGGTCCTTGCGCCGGCGGTGCCGTATATTCTCCTGCTCTGACTGACTTCGTATTCGTGGTAAACAAAATATCCAAAATGTTTATCACAGGTCCCGAAGTCATAAAAACAGTTCTCGGTGAAGACATCAGCATGGAAGACTTGGGCGGTGCAAAAGTTCACTCCGAAATTACAGGTAATGCCCATTTTTATGCAGAAAGTGAACAAGAATGCTTCGACCAAATCAAACAGCTCTTCACCTACATCCCGTGGAACAATAAACAAAAAGCTATCCGCTTTCAAACAAAAGCTCCACTAACCAAGCAATACAAAATCGAAGACATTTTCCCTTCAAATCCTAAACAACCTTATGATGTAAAGCTAATCATCAAAGCTATATGTGATGATTCAAACTTCTTTGAAGTCCATGAAAGATTTGCTCCTAATATTGTAGTAGGTTTTGCAAGAATTGATGGAAACACAGTAGGCTTTGTGGCAAATCAGCCCTTAGTTCTTGCCGGCGTTTTAGATATTGATTCTTCTGATAAGGCAGCTCGTTTTATAAGATTTTGTGATGCTTTTAATATTCCGTTAATTACTTTGGTTGACTTACCCGGGTATCTACCGGGTGTAGACCAAGAGCATGCAGGAGTTATCCGACATGGAGCAAAAATCCTATACGCTTACAGCGAAGCTACTGTCCCTAAATTAACAGTAATACTACGCAAGGCTTATGGCGGTGGTTATATCGCCATGTGTTCTCATCATTTGAAAGCCGACTTTGTTTTTGCATGGCCCACAGCCGAAATAGCTGTAATGGGTCCCGAAGGTGCTGCTAATATCATCTTCCGCAACGAAATAAACTCCGCCGAAAACCCTGAAGAGGTTAGAAAACAAAAAATCAAAGAATATAAAGAGAAATTTGCTAACCCTTACGTAGCGGCTGCTTATGGCTATATAGATGCTGTCATCGCCCCTGAACAAACTCGCGATATGCTTGTTCATGCTCTCAGTATCTCAGGACACAAAGCTTTACCTGCTTATCAGAAAAAACATGGCATTCCACCATTCTAAAATTTTTTGCAAATGAAACTTCCAAGTCGTTATAAACATAAAAGAGAACTTCAAGCAGACAACGATGATTCTATAACTAATTTTTTGGCTCTTGAAGGTTATGCGTATCGTACCAAATTAACACCTAAATTCGTTAACAGACATATATATGAACCTGAAAATTTGAATATTATTCGCTCTAAAATACCCGGTGTCATAAAAAAAATTGCAGTTTCTGTTGGCAATGAAGTTAAGAGAGGTACTGTGTTATGCATAGTTGATGCCATGAAAATGCACAACGAAATTTGTGCTTTTCAAGATGGTATAATTACAGATGTATATGTTAAACCGGGACAGACTATAACTAAAGAAACTGTTCTGTTTAATATAATAGCCGTCAATGATGAACAAAATATTTCATCAGATAACAACCAAGCATCAGTAGATATTTAATTCTGAACGTATTAAATCTACATACACAGGAAGATGGTCGCTAAAACCGCCAATATATTTGGCACCTAAATGGGTCCGGTATAATTTCTTGCCGCCAAACTTCTCATCTTCCATCAATAAAAAATCGAAAGCTGCTATTTTAGCTTTCGATTTTTTTACGACTAACCCATTCCCTTTTAATAATGCTTGTGAAACCAATATCTGGTCGAATACACTCCATAGAGCAGAGTGCTTTAATGTTCCTATCCCTTCTTGTTCGTAAATATTATTCATCAAATTAACAATTGCAGTATCATAACATAAATATTTGCTGATGCTTTCATCAACAGGGTCATCATTCAAATCTCCCATTATTAGAATCTTAGCTGATTTATTGCGCATCAATATTGAATCTGCACAACTTCTTACAAAATTTGCAACATAATTCCTTTTTGTAACTGTAGCCCCTACCCCGCCATACCTTGAAGGAAAATGACAAACAAAAAAGCATACTGTGTCCGTTATTTCTGTATCATCTGTAATAAAAATACCTTTTACATATAAAACATCTCTTGTATGCGAAATTGTATCAGGCGGTATTGCAACTTTGATGGCATAATACTCCAAAGGCGTAAAATAATTTGGCAGATACAACATCGCAACATCAATACCTCTTGGATCAGGCGATTCAAAATGAATAAATTTATAGCCATATTTAGATAAGGGTGTATCGTTCAAAAGTTTTTTCAACATAAAAGCATTCTCAACTTCACATGCACCTATTACACATGCCGGCACTTGTTCATTCAAAGCTGCAATAACTTTATACATATTATTGATCTTTGCATTTACTCGCTTCATCGACCAAGCCTTCATTCCTGTTGGCGTAAAATCTTCATCTGCTTTTGAAGGGTCATCAAAAGAATCAAATAAATTTTCAAAATTATAAAAAGCAACTCGATATACCGAATCGTTAGCGACAGCTAAAAAACCCGATAATAAAACAAGCAAAATGACAAGTAGCGTTTTCATACATCTTTTTTATCTAAGTCGTAAAAAAGATAAAAACGTTACCATCAATTTAAGAATTATTTTTCGTCAGCTTTCACTTCGTCCCATATTTTATCCATTTCCTTCAACGACATATCAGGTAAAAACATATCTTTAGCTTTAACACGTTTTTCTACTTCTTGAAATCTACGAATAAACTTGCGATTACTTTTTTCTAAAGCATCTTCAGGGTTAACTCCTATAAAGCGAGCATAATTAATCAGAGCAAACATCAAATCGCCAAATTCCATTTCCATATTTTCCTTATTATCATTGGCGACAACTTCTTCATGCAGTTCATCAATTTCTTCCTGCACCTTATCCCAAACTTGCGAAACATCGTCCCAATCAAAGCCGATACCACGAGCTTTTTCCTGTATTCTGTATGCTTTAATTACAGCAGGTAACGACTTTGGCACGCCTGACAGTACCGAAGTTCTGCCGGCTTCTGTAAGTTTTATCTTCTCCCAATTATTTTTCACATCTTCATCTGTCTGAACTTTCACGTCTCCAAAGATATGAGGATGACGTTTAATAAGTTTATCATTAATATTCTCTATAACATCAGAAATATCAAAATAATCGTCTCCTTTATTTTCAGACCCTAATTTAGAATAAAATACTATATGTAACAGCACATCACCAAGTTCTTTTTTAATTTCCTGAAACTGTTTTTCTATTATAGCATCAGAAAGTTCATAAGTTTCCTCTATCGTCAAATAACGAAGAGTATCAAAAGTTTGTTTTTTATCCCAAGGACAATTAGTTCTTAATTTATCCATTATTTCCAACAACTCTTTAAAAAGGCTTACAGCATCTTTTTTCATTGATAATAATTTAATATGTTAATTAAAATGCACTTTAGCAGTTTGGTACAAATATTGCAACATTTAACCGCAGATAAAACGAATGCAAAAGTAATAAAAAATATTAATTTAATTTATGGAGGAAACAAGATATGAAAACTTTAGATTATTTATTTGGAATCTTGTTAATATTCTTAACAGGCTGTGCATCAGTATCAACTATGAGTTCTTACGATGATGTATACTACAATGATAGCAATTCCGGTTCTAAAAAAGATTATGTTGTAGTTCAAGTTCCGGTTAACACAGACACAGGAAATGGAACAGTTGCAGGTGATAATTTCAGCATAGACAATTATTCTGATTTTGAATATTCATCAAGAATAAGAAGATTTAATTCAAATTTATCTACTGACGATTATTATTCTGACATATACACTGATGAATATTATTACACAGGGGACACACTAAATTCCGGAAATCCAATATACATAAACAATTATTATGACTATAGCAATAACGGCGGCGGGTATTCCGGTTATGCGCCAAGTTATGGTTTTGGTCTTGGTTATGGTGGTTTGTCATTCTACTACGGTTATCCGTATTATGGTTGTTATTCGGGATATTACTACAATCCATGGTATTATGACCCATGGTATTATGACCCATGGTATTCATCGTATTATGGTTATGGCTGGTATGGGAGACCTAATTATTGGCATGGCTACAATCATGGTTATTGGGACGGATTTTGGGACGGATACTGGTGGGGTAACAATAACGGTGGCGGACACGATCCTCATCACCCAAACAGACCACACGAGCCACGTTCTCCAAGAAGCGGTCATGACGGCGCAGGTTCTATTGCCGGTGAAAATGGCTCAAGCTCCAATTCCGGTAACAGATCCATATCTTCTACAGGGAACAATAACTCCGGAAATGTTACTAATAATAATGGAAATAGGTCAGTAAACACCTCTGACCGTTCATCTGCCTCTACGGGCAACAGCTCAAGAGTCGTAAATGGTTCAACATCAGTTGAAAACAACAACACAGCTATCAATAATTCGACAAACAGTCGTTCTGCCAATTCAACAAGAAGCACAGCCTCTACAAGTACAGATAATACAAGGTACAATAAGCCTACTAACTATCAAACTCCTCGTGTTGCTTCACCAAGAAGTAGCGTAGACTATACAAATCCTCGTTCCGGAAATTCAGCAAATACAGGCAGCGGTTCTTCATCAAGCAACAGAAGTTCGTCTAACACTTCAAACAATAATTCAGGCGTAAACAGAAGCTCTTCAAATCCTACAAACAACAATAATTCAGGCGTAAACAGAAGCTCTTCAAATCCTACAAACAACAATAGTTCAGGCGTAAACAGAAGCTCTTCAAATCCTTCAAACAACAATAGTTCAGGCGTAAACAGAAGCTCTTCAAGCAACAGAAGTTCAGGCGTAAACAGAAGCTCTTCAAGTTCTTCAAGTAACAGGAGTTCAAGCGTGAACAGAAGCTCTTCAAGCTCTTCAAGCAGTAGAAGTTATACTCCTTCGAGTTCGAGTTCGAGTTCAAGTTCAAGTAGAAGCAGTGGCAGCAGCAGTTCATCATCAAGTAGAGGTGGAAGCTCAAGCGGCGGCGGAAGAAGATAAATATATAAATATAATAGCGGGACTAATTAGTCTTGCTATTATATAATCACAAATTTTTAATTTTAAATAGATAACAAAATGAAAAAAATAAATATTGCATTAATCTTATTATTATTTACGATAACATTAACGGCACAAGTACCTGAAGAAGCCTTACGGTATTCAAGACTTAGCTATACATCAGGAACAGCACGTTCGGCTTCCATGGCAGGAGCATTCGGTGCACTTGGCGGCGACTTTTCTACACTAACAACAAATCCGGCAGGAATAGGTATTTACAGAAGTTGTGAATTTAGCTTTACGCCATCATTATCATATACAGTTTCCAAATCAACATATTACGACAACGAGAGAAATGATTCAGAGACACAATTTAACATTGCAAACATCGGTTACACGCATGTTTTTGAAGCCACAGCTAATGGAAAGCAAGCCGGATTCAAATATTTTCAGTTTGGTTTAGGATTGAACAGAACAAATAATTTTGACAGAAACGTATTAGCGACAGGCTATAATGAAGAATCTTCCATCACCACTCAGTGGGTCAATGAAATTTCAAGAAACAACCCAAACTTTCTCAATGATGAAGACGGCATTCCAAACAGCTTGAATGACTATTCCACAGCTCTTGCATGGAACTCGTATCTTATTGATTTCGATACAGATAACGGCTTTTTCTTTTCTCATATGGAAGGCGGAAAAGTTCAACAGACCATAAGACTTACATCAGAAGGTTCACAAAATGAATTTGTATTTTCAGGAGGAACTAATTGGAACGACAAACTATACTTTGGTATCACTTTGGGTATTCCGTATTACAACTATTATGAACGCTATAGGATTAAAGAAGAAGACATTAATTCTGTCAATCCATACTTTTCAGACATGCAATATACAACGACACTGCGTTCAAGTGGAACCGGTATAAACTTCAAAGCCGGCATGATATACAAACCTGTTGAATGGTTAAGGATAGGTGCAGCAATACATACGCCGACATTATATGATGTTTCAGACACATATCAAGCTCAAATAGAAGCTAATTACGACCAAGAGATTAATGGATATTTTAGCTACAATGATCAGTCAAGTATCTCTACCTTTTCTTATCAGTTAGTAACCCCATTGCGTGCTATTGGAAGTCTCGGATTTGTGATAGTCAACACAGGAATCATCAGTGTTGACTACACATATCAGGATTATTCCACCATGAAATTCAAAGACGATGAATATATTTTAGATGATGCAAACGAAATCATCAAAGAAAGTTACACTGCAACTCATAATGTACGTATAGGCGGGGAGTTGGCTTTAGGATTTTTAAGATTAAGAGCAGGTTATGGATTTGAGACATCACCATATCAAACAGACATCAACAATGGTTTTAGAAGTCAGATATGTGGAGGCATAGGATTTAGGGCAGGTGCAATATACACAGACTTTGCTTTTGCACATAGTAAAGAAACTTTGGATTTTTATCCTTATTCATCAAGTTACGTAGAAGCTGCAAGCACAAGATATTTAGCAAACCAGTTTCAATTAACGTTCGGTTTCAGGTTTTAGATAATTATCTAATCATAGCGACAAAGGCTGAGCAATTTTTTTGTATCAGCCTTTATTGTATTATTTGTAAAATTAAAATAATTCTTGTAAATTTGCACCCCAAAATAATGAGATATGCTGTTATTAGACAAATTAGAAGCTTTATATCTGAGATACAATGAGTTACATGAAGAAATCAACAATCCTGACATCATTTCCGATGTTAAGAAATACATAAAACTCAACAAAGATATAAAGGAATTAGACCCTGTTATAGATGCCTATAAAAATTATAAAAACATATTGGATAACATAGAGTCCACAAAGGACCTTCTTCAAACGGAGAAAGATGAAGAGATGCGTACGATGGCTAAAGAAGAACTCAACGACTTATTGGATAGCAAGACCCAATTAGAAGAAGAGATACAGATACTTTTGTTGCCCAATGATCCGCAGGACAGAAAAAATGCGATAGTAGAAATTCGTGCCGGCACCGGTGGTGATGAGGCGAGTATTTTTGCTGGAGACTTATACAGAATGTATATGAAATATTGCGAGACCAAGCATTGGAAAGTAGAGCCTGTGAGTGCAACTTACGGCACTGTTGGTGGATATAAAGAAGTCATTTTCAATGTTATAGGCAATGATGTATATGGGCAGTTAAAATACGAGAGTGGAGTTCATCGTGTACAGCGGGTTCCGGAGACGGAAACTCAGGGCAGAGTACACACTTCGGCAGCATCAGTAGCTGTATTGCCGGAAGCAGAAGAATTTGATGTAGATTTAAAGCCATCTGACATACGCAAAGACACTTATTGTTCATCAGGTCCGGGCGGACAATCTGTTAACACCACCTATTCAGCCATACGTTTAACGCATATCCCGACAGGTATAGTTGTAACCTGTCAAGACCAAAAATCACAACTTAAAAACTTGGATAAAGCAATGCAAGTACTTCGTACCCGTATCTATGAACTTGAATATCAGAAATATCTTGATGAAATCTCAAGCAAAAGAAAAACCATGGTTTCTACCGGTGACAGGTCTGCAAAAATCAGAACTTATAATTATCCTCAAGGACGTGTTACCGACCATCGCATTGGTTTATCATTATACAATCTTCCTGGCGTTATGGACGGGAATATACAAGAAATAATTGACAAACTGCAAGTTGCAGAAAATGCCGAACGTTTAAAAGAATCTATAACTTCCGATTAACAAATACATCTTTTATATTTTTATTTATATTTTCGATATTCACATATAATGACAAAACAACAATTAATTGACAGCATATATAATAAAAATTCGTTTTTATGTATAGGACTTGACAGTGATTACAACAAATTACCGTCATGTATTTTAGACAATGATGACCCGATTTTTGAATTTAACAGAAGAATTATAGATGCCACTCACAAATATGCTGTAGCATACAAACCAAACATAGCTTTTTATGAAAGTCGTGGCAGCCAAGGTTGGCAATCATTAGAGAAGACCGTAGACTATATTCGGAAAGTTGATGACAGTATATTCATCATAGCTGATGCCAAGCGTGGAGACATAGGCAACACCTCCAAACAATATGCGATAGCATTCTTTCAAAACATTGATTTTGATGCTGTTACAGTTGCGCCTTATATGGGGAAAGATTCAGTTACTCCATTCTTGTCTTTTGACGGCAAATGGGTTATTTTACTTGCGTTGACATCAAACGAAGGAGCATACGACTTTCAATTTATTAAAGCCGGTGAAAAGCATTTATTTGAAACAGTTATAGAGACTTCAAAACAATGGGGTGCCAATGAAGACAACATGATGTATGTTGTTGGTGCTACAAAAGCAGAGATGTTGAAAGACATAAGAAAAATTGTGCCGGACAACTTCTTACTTGTTCCGGGCGTAGGAGCACAAGGCGGAAGTTTAAGTGAAGTCTGCAAATATGGTATAAACAAGGAAGTAGGCTTATTGGTCAATTCATCACGAGGTATAATATTTGCATCTAAAGGTGCTGATTTCGATTTAGTTGCAGAACAAAAAGCTAAAGAGATTCAGTTAGAAATGAAGGAAATAATAGCATCACTTTAAGCTATTATCATATACAAAACACGTAACTATATTTACATACACATAATATAGTTTATCAGCAACAATATCATTATATAAATCACAACCATAAACATTACATAAATGGAGAATTTAAAAGAATTAGCACTTGAATATCATTCAAAAGGTCGTCCGGGCAAATTAGAGGTTATTCCATCAAAGCCGAGTCAAAGTCAGTTAGACCTTACGCTTGCGTACACTCCGGGTGTAGCGGCACCATGTCTTGAAATAAAAGAGAACGTTGAAGACATATATAAATACACGGGGAAAGGTAATCTTGTAGCGGTCATTTCCAACGGCACGGCTGTATTAGGGCTTGGTGACATAGGTGCAGCAGCCGGCAAGCCTGTGATGGAAGGTAAAGGTTTGTTATTTAAAAGATTTGCAGACATAGATGTTTTTGATATAGAAGTTACGGAAAAAGACCCCGCAAAATTTGTAGAGGTTGTCAAATCCATAGCAGTCACATTTGGCGGCATCAACTTAGAAGACATTAAAGCGCCGGAATGTTTTGAAATAGAGGAAAGATTAAAAGCCGAATTAGATATACCGGTGATGCACGATGATCAGCATGGCACTGAAATAAT
>JALNXP010000165.1 GCA_023230285.1 Bacteroidales bacterium
CAGGTGCAGGTTTAATAAATGCGGCACACATAGCGGGCAAAAAAATTGAAGACATGCATCTTGTCGTAAATGGAGCAGGTGCAGCAGGCTGTTCGTGTGCAAAGATATTTCTTCGGTTAGGCATACAACCTCAAAACATGGTAATGCTTGACGGCAAAGGAGTCATCAACAGAAAGCGTAAAGACCTTAACAAGCACAAAGCTCAATTTATCACAGACAGAGACATTGACACTTTGGAGCAGGCGATTGAAGGAGCCGACATGTTTATGGGTTTATCTGCTGCAGGAGTATTGAAACCGGAATATGTAAAAAAGATGAATGCCAATCCGATAATATTTGCATTAGCTAATCCGGTTCCGGAAATAATGCCGGAAGAAGCATTTGCTGTTCGTGATGACATTATTATGGCGACCGGGCGTTCCGACTATCCAAATCAGGTAAATAATGTATTAGGATTTCCTTATATTTTCAGAGGTGCGCTTGATGCTCGTTCGACAGCCATCAACGAAGATATGAAACTTGCTGCCTGTCATGCACTTGCAGACTTAGCGAGACAACCGATACCCGCTTCCGTATCAGAAATCTACGGCAATCAAGAACTTGTATTTGGTAGAAATTATTTTATTCCCTCTCCTTTTGACCCTCGTTTAAAAAAGCACGTCGCTTCTGCTGTTGCGAAAGCGGCTTATGATAGTGGCGTTTCAAAATTGAAAACTTTTGATGTAGAAGAATACAAAAAATCTTTATAAATTGGTTTTAAAAATTTGACACAAACAGAAATTCATGTTAACCAACGAACAAATAATTAACATTTTAAAACAAGAAGCTGTTCCGGCGCTTGGTTGTACGGAGCCGGTAGCATGTGCATACGCATGTGCAAAATGTAGAGAAATTTTAGGTGGCACACCAACAAACATCAACGTTGAAGTCAGTGGCAACATACTTAAGAACGGCATGGGTGTTGGCATTCCGGGTACCGGAATGACTGGTTTACCGATTGCGGCAGCACTTGGTGCTATTTGTGGGAAGACGTCATACGGGCTTGAGGTTCTCAAAGACGTAAACAAAGGCAACAACCTTGAGCAAGGAAAATTGATGCTTGCGAATAACAAAATACACATCACATTAAATCCGGATGCACCCGACATGTTATATGCAAAAGCCACATGTACACTCAACAATGACATTGTCACCGTTGAGATAAGGCAGACACACACAAATATCGTGAGGATTATTAAGAACAATGAAATATTATTTTACAAAACCATTGATTATAAACATTCTGACGACAGTCCGTTAGCCGAGTTGACAATAAGGCGGATATGGGATTTTATTCATGAAGTAGATGTAAAAGATATAGACTTTGTACTTTCCGGAGCGGAGATGAACCGTGCGATTTCAAAAGAAGGTTTAAAAAGCGAATACGGCTTACAGATAGGCAAAACCTTGATGAAGAATTTTCAAGACGGGCTTATTGATGACGGGCTTCTTAATCAAGCGTTGATAATGTCGACTGCGGCATCAGATGCGAGGATGGACGGCTGTATGCGACCTGTCATGACAAATTCGGGCAGTGGCAATCAAGGCATAACAGTATATTTGCCGGTACTTGCAGCTGCCGACCGTTTTGGGTCTTCGCAAGAAGAGTTGGCGCGTGCGCTTGCACTCAGCAATCTTGTAGCCACACATATTCATTATTATGTAGGGCATCTTTCAGCATTATGCGGCATAATCATTGCCGGCACAGGCTCTGCTTGTGCCATAACCTACCTTATGGGCGGTGATTATGGAAAGGTTGTCAATACAATAAAAACTATGGCATCTAATCTTACCGGCATGATGTGTGACGGAGCTAAAAAAGGCTGTGCTTTAAAAGTATACTCCGGTGTTTCTGCTGCAATACAAGCTGCGCTGCTTTCAATGAACGGCATTAACACAAGCAATGACGGCATCATTGAAGAAGATATAGAAAAAACTATACAAAACATTGGCATTATCGGCACAAAAGGAATGTCAACAACAGACAAAACCATATTAGAAATCATGAAAAACAAATAGGTGAATTTTATTCACTAATACTTTATGGATATAGTAAAACTCGTCATAGGTTTAACATTGCTCACTTTTGGAGGTGACTTTTTAGTTAAAGGAGGTTCTGCAATAGCAAAAATGTTCAAAGTATCTTCTTTGGTCATTGGTCTTACTGTGGTAGCTTTTGGGACATCTGCACCGGAGTTGCTTGTAAGTTTGCAAGCTGCTATTGGTGGCAAGCCTGATATTGCTGTTGGCAACGTTATAGGCTCAAATATAGCCAACATAGCCCTTATTCTCGGCTTAACCGCTATTTTTCAGCCTATTCCTATATGCAGACAATCTATAATCATAGATTGGCCTATGATGTTTATTTCTACAGTAGCATTTAGCTTATTTGCGTTTGACAACAATATATCTAGGTTTGAAGGCATAATTTTGGCAGCAGCATTATTTGCATGTGTATTTTTCCAATTTGCCTATTCAAGGAAAAAGATGAAAAAATTATCACCGGACATTAAAGAAGAAGATGAAAAACAGCCGGCACTATGGTTAGCCATATTATTTGTGATATTATCCTGTTTTGCTCTTGCATACGGAGCAAAATTGCTTATAGAAGGAGCTTCCAATATAGCATCTAAATTAGGTGTAAGCCAAAGAATTATTGCTGTTACAGTAGTTGCATTAGGTACAAGTTTGCCGGAATTAGCGACATCTGTAATAGCCGCCATAAAAAAAGAGTCTGATATTGCCATCGGGAACATCATAGGATCCAATATGTTTAATATTTTATGTGTCATTGGTTTCAGTGCCATATTCACACCTATAAAAGTTTCATGGAGTGAATTTAAAGTTGACTATATATGGATGCTTATAACAAGTATACTTTTGTTGGTCTTAATTCTTCCGATTTTCAAATTAATAAAAGAAAGGAAGCACATAGAGCAATGTGCTAATAAAAATGGCAAATTTATTGTAAACAACGGCAAATTAGGAGTTGGCGGCGGCATTATTTTACTTGCAACATATATCTATTATGTAGTCAGCGTTTTATTATAGCATAATCAAACAACAAACGAGGTATGAAACAACTTTTTATTATTTTCTTATTAGTTCCAATAATATTATTTGGACAGGTTGACAAGACAGATTGGATTAACGGTTATCCTGACGGGTGCACTTCTGTTACAGTCGGCAAGTTAGCATCATCAGACGGCTCTGTATACACATCACATACAGACGACAGTCACAGGACACGTTCAAACATATTGATAGAGCCGGGCAAAAAACATTCTAAAGATGAGACAGTTACATTATATAAGCGTGGCAGATGTGACACAACGGCTATGCCAACCTATTCATACGTAAAAGTTGGAGAAATACCGCAAATAGCAAAAACTAACGGCTATCTGAATCCTGCATATCCGTGTATCAACGAGAAACAATTAGCCATCGGCGAATCAACATTCGGCGGGCGACCGGAGCTTGTCTCAGACAACGGACTTATTGATTGTGAGCGACTTTGCCAGCTTATGCTCGAGCGTTGCTCTAATGCAAGAGAAGCGATAACTGTTGCCGGTGAGTTGTTATCAACTTACGGCTGGATTGATGAAGGCGAATGCTTAACAATTGCTGATAAGAACGAAGTTTGGCATTTAGAGATAGTAGGTCCGGGCAAAGGCAAAAAAGGCGCCGTATGGGTAGCACAACGCGTACCCGATGACCATGTTTCAGTTAACGCTAATGCAAGTCGTATACAAGAAATTGACATAAACGACAGCAATCATTTTATGTATTCCGACAACGTTTTTGATGTTGCGAAAGAAAACGGCTGGTGGAAAGAAGGCGAAGGAGCTTTCAAATTCTGTTATGCTTATGCAGACCGCACATCTATAGCATCACGTAGACGTGAATGGCGAGTATTCGATTTATTAGCTCCGTCATTAAAACTCGACCCATACGCAGAGAACTATCCTTTCTCCGTAAAGCCTGATAAGCCTGTTACACTACAAGATATGATAACGGTTTTTAAAGACCAATACGAAGGAACAGACTTTGACATGTGCAAAACACTGATTATACCCGACAAAGACGGCAAGATGGTAATTTCGCCGCTTGCCAATCCGCAGATGCCATACGAGATGACCAAGATGCTCCGTTTGAACGGCGGCTGGGGCGAACTCGGCGAACGCACTATTTCCCGCTGGTATACCATGTATGCAACTATCATTCAATGCCGCAACTTTTTACCCGATGAAATAGGCGGCTTGGTGTGGTTCGCTTTAGACAATGTTGCAAGCTCGGTTTACGTTCCTATTTACGCTTGTGTCAAAGATTTACCGTCTGAATACAAAACTTGCGGACGAGAAACAGGATTTAGCCGTGATGCTGCATGGTGGGCTTTTAACCGTTTAGGAACTCTGTCAGCTCATCGCTGGGGCGACATGAAAAACGACCTCGCTGATGTATGGGGACCTTTCCAAAATGAAATGATTAGCAGTCAAGCCGACATAGAAAAAGAAGCTGCCACTTTGCTTAAATCAAATAAAAGCAAATGTATTGACTTCCTTACGGGATATTCAAATGCAAAATGCTCTGAAGCTGTAGATAAAGCATGGAATTTAGGCGATTTCTTGTGGACAAAATACGATGAAAAATGGTAAGAAAAATTTTTCAATCTATAATACTGTTATTTACCTGTGTTACTTGTTTTTGCCAAGCACCTCAAAAGATAAACTATCAGGCAGTATTGCGCAACAACACGTCAACAATAACCGAGCAAGACATCAATTTACGGATTTCAATTCTTTGCGATTCCGTTAACGGAGAGGCTGTTTATGTTGAGATGCACACTCCTTATATAGGCAGTGATGGAGTTGTGAACGTACTTATAGGCGGCGGCGAAGTCGAAAGTGGCAATTTCGCATCTTTAAGATGGGATACTTGCGAATATTTTATTGCGATAGAAGCCTATAATGATGACTTCAGCATCAGCAATGTTACGAAGTTGGTAAGTGTCCCCTACTCTTTATATTCTGATGAAGCCGGCACATCAAATTACAGCAAAGATATTTTTGTCGATGTTTCTGCAAGTGGCGACACTTTGTACATTGGTGACAATAAATGGGTTATCATTCCGGGAATAAGTGAAGTGCAAAACGGTATCACAGATATTGACGGCAATGAATATACTACTTTGCAAATAGGCAATCAGAGATGGATGACAGAAAATTTGAAGGTTACACAATACAATGACGGTTCCACTATTTTGCATACAGCATCTGAGTGGTCAGGGCAAACGACCGGTGCGTGGTGTTATTACAACAACGACAGTGATTTTGATCCGAATCATGGAAAGTTATATAATTGGCATGCGGTAAACAGCGACAAGCTCTGTCCGGCGGGTTGGCATGTACCCACAGTAAAAGAGTGGACGGTATTAGTAGAATATCTTGGTGGTCAGGCTGTTGCCGGCGGCAAGATGAAGGAAGTCGGCTTAGCGCATTGGTTTACGCCTAACGCCGAAGCCACCGATGAATCGGACTTTACTGCTCTACCAAGCGGCTACAGAAAAGAAGACGGAATTTTTGGCTATAAAGGCAACTACAGTGTCTGGTGGAGTGCTTCATCGGATACGGATTACTCGTGGGCGCAATTTTT
>JALNXP010000025.1 GCA_023230285.1 Bacteroidales bacterium
AATACAATATGGAATAACGTTAAAGGTATATCGTTAATGAATGTTTCAAGTATGTCTGTGATAGGAAATAATACAATTCAACAAATATACGATAATATTGAGTGTGAAGTATATGCATCTGGCATCGCTTTCCCCGCTCCATTTAGATATAATTCAATTGTAGATGAAGATAATAATGGTAATCCATCCGACCCATTGTTATATTATAATGCATCTGCCCAATCATTTGGGGCACTACTAATAGATATTAGTTGTAATTTTTGGGGAAATAATTTTATTTCGAGTGAAGATTTATACCCTGCGAATAGATTTTCATATCTCCCTTTTATGATACCGGGTAATTCTTTTAAAAATATTTCTGATATTGAACAGTTGTATAATGCAGCGGGTTTAGCTGTTGAAAAAGGTAAATATAATGTTGCCGATTCTGTTTTTAAAGTAATAATAAAATATTATCCTCAAAGCAGTTTTGCATCAGCTTCTATGATACGATTATTAGCATTAGAAGAAAAGCATTGTAATAACTTTTATAAATTAAAAGAATATTATCAAAGTATTAATGACAGTGTTCTATTAAAATTATCAAACATATTAATTAATAAATGCGATGAAAAAAATATGGATTGGCAAAGTGCTATAGCTTGGTATGAAAATATTATTATTAATCATGAATCAATAGAAGATAGTATATTTGCAGTAATTGATTTAGAATCTTTATATTTACGAATGAGTCCATTAAAATTCGTTGGAAATATGAAAGAACATGTTCCGGAATCCATACAAGATTTTGTTACTAATCGTAATTATCTTTTGTCATTACTGCCTGAGCAAAGAGTCACCGGTACGTCAGCACCTTCGGAATATCCTCCGGTACAAGATGTCTCCGTAGAAAATAATGGGGAAAATTTTATTACGGTTTCGTGGAATTATCCGCAGGGGTATCCGATAGAAACTGAAATATTGTCGTGGTGTCAAAGTGAGCATGGCGATTTTGTTGGCGCAAGTCAATTTACAGGTGATTTTGTCCATAGATTTGAACCTGAAGATATTCAAAATTATGTGGGCTGGACAATTAAGTCTATTATAATTATTCCACGCGAAGCAGAATATCAATATTCTGTAAAAGTTTGGACAGGAGATACATTTTACGATATATCCGAAATAATTGAACAGCCGTTAGACGAGCCGATATATAATGAGGAAAACACGGTTTCTTTAAGTACAGGGGTTGTTATTGAAGCGAATAAAGAAGTTGTAATCGGTTTTCATACATATACGGATATTTATTGGGGATATCCTGTGGCAATTGATAATGGTCCGGTTATTCAAGGCAAAGGAGATTTATACAAGCTTTACATAAATGGATACCCGACACAATGGGAATCTTTTTATGAGACATCAGGTATCAACTCTAATTTTTATGTAAAAGCAATTGTCCAAAGTCCTACCGGAGATAAAAAAATATTAGGAGCTAAAGTGCCGGTGTCAAATAAAGAAGAGATATTGTCGGGTTATAATGTCTATCGCGATAATGAGCTTGTATGTGAAATTACCGACTACAATATTCTCAATTATTCAGAAGACCTTGAAGATGCTCAGAATGTACTCATTAATTATTGTGTATCAGCTGTATATGGCGAAAACGAATCGGAAAAAGAATGTGCTTCAATATATTTAAGTATAAATGACAGCCATGAAATTACGACACTAAGCGTTTATCCTAACCCTGCAAATACCGAATTTAATATTGAAGGTGATAACATCGTCAACATAAAAATTTACAGCATGACGGGGCAGCTTGTTTACGAAGACAAATCTTCATTACAAAAAGTGATTGTAAACACCGCTGATTTTACTGCCGGTATATATTTCGTGAAAGCTACCGACAACAATGGTGTGATATTCGGGAAGAAAATAATTGTAGCAAAATAGATGTTTTTATTATATGGGGCAGATATATTAAACAAATCTGCCATTTTGCTCCTTGATTCTGCCGCTTATCTCTTCGATTTTTACTTTGTACACGCCAACATTTCGGACGGAAGGTGCGCCGTATTTAAAATCATTTTTGCCGGTATATTTCTCCATTACTTTGTTTAAAATGGAGACTTTCTCGTCATAATTATCGACAAAGCTAAGATGTCCGTAGATGATTACACTTTTATAGTTCATCCCATAACTACAAGCCATCTTTTTATCTTGATGATAGATGCTGCCATCGCAGCAAAAGCAAAGACAAACCTTAGGATTATGTTTCAGAATATCGATTTTTCTGCCTGTAGAAGCACCGTGCAGATAGACAAACTCATCATTGAAAGCAAAGTTCATTGGCACAACATAAGGCATGTCGCCATCGACCATAGCGAGGCTGCAATAACGAGCTTGCAACATGATGTCAACGAGGTCGTTTTTATTATCTATTATTTTGTGAGACATGGGAGTATCGTTTTGTGTTTAATGTTGAATGTTGAATCTGACCGACCGATGAAACAATAAAAAGATTGCGAGCTAAGCTCGCAATCTTTTTATTGTTTCATCGGTTTAAGGTCTTCAGCTATTGTCAGATGAGCTTCGGTAGCTTCCTGCACCTGTTCCGGAGTAAATTCGGGGTTGATTTCTGTAAGAACAAGTCCTTTCGGAGTAACTTTGATAACGCCCATTTCGGTGATAATCAGGTTAACTTGTCCGGCAGCTGTCAGCGGCAATGTACATTCTTTCAGAATTTTAGGTTTACCTTTTTGAGTATGTTCCATAGCGAGGACAACTTTTTTAGCACCTACGATAAGGTCCATTGCGCCGCCCATGCCGGGTGTTAATCTTCCGGGGATAATCCAATTAGCTAAGTTGCCTTTTTCATCAACTTGGAAAGCACCTAAGAAGGTAGCATCTACGTGTCCGCCGCGGATGATACCGAAAGAAGTGGCACTGTCAAAAGTTGAAGCATCAGGAGTAAGGGTTATGTAACCGCCGCCGGCGTTGATAAGGTCATAATCTTCTTGTTCCGGTGTCGGAGTTGGTCCTAAGCCCATAGCTCCGTTTTCGGTCTGAAGTATAACATGAATGCCTTCAGGTAAAAAACTTGGAATCATGGTTGGTAAACCAATGCCGAGGTTTACCACATCACCGTCATTTAATTCGAGAGCTGCTCTACGAGCAATAATCTCTCTAATCTCATTTTTATCCATAATAATTATATTTATTGGTTAATAATTTGTTTTTTTTGATTGATTACAGATGACATCTCCTTCATTGAAAATGTCGTCTTATACATTTATTTTTTTTTACGTTTCACCATTTCTTGGGCGATAAAAGATGCTACATCGTCTGCATAAGAGTTCATGCCGAAGCCGGCATCGTAGCCGAGTTCTTTAGCTAATTCGTGAGTGATGCGCGGACCGCCGCAGACAAGTATCACTTTATCTCTAAGTCCTTCGGCTTCAAGCATTTCAACTAACTCGACCATGTTTTTTATATGTACGTCTTTTTGGGTGACAGTTTGAGAAACCAAGAGTGCATCTGCTTTTAATTCAATAGCTTTAGCTATAAAATCTTCGTTTAGCACTTGACTACCCATATTTAGGGCGTCAAACATTTCGTAGCGTTCTAGTCCGTAGTGACCTGCATAGCCTTTCATGTTCATAATAGCGTCGATGCCTACAGTGTGTGCGTCTGTGCCGGTACTTGCACCTAAGACAACGATAGGTCTGCCTATATTTTCTTTGATATATTGGTCTGTTTCGTCCATGCTCCACGTTGTAGATTCCACTTTAGGAACGTGTATTGCGGTAAAATCTACTGTATGTGTGCAGCTGCCGTAGCAGTTGAAGAATGTGTAACCCGGTGTCAGTTCTTTATAAAAGACGACAAGCGGGTTTTCGAAGCCCATTTTTTTCAGCAATTGTTTTGCTGCTTCAACAGCTTCATTTCCTGCCGGTACAGGCAGAGTAAAACTTATCTGAGTTTTACCATCGTTCATTGTATCGCCGTAAGGCTTAACTTGTTTTAAGTCAAGAGTTTTGTCAAATTCTTTTGACTCCATTGAATATAAACCGCCGCTCATAACTATTTTCTGTTTTTCATTAAATCAATAAATGGGTTCATATAATTAGAACCTTTTTCTGTAACACCGGCTAATCCTTTTCCGCCGTTTTTTGGTCTTTTGATGTCTGCAAATATGCCTTTTTCAAGGGCTGTAAACAGACCTTCTTTTTCGAGGTTTTCGAGTAAATTGATGGATTTGTCTAAGACGAATTTAGCTCTTTCTTTTATGATGCCGCCATCTTTAAATTCTACTTCGTTGCCAATGTCGTGCATATTGTTGAAGATATATTTGGCGTTTTCTATTGACAGGTAGCGGTCGCTCATAAACGGAGTGTGAATAGCTTCGGTGAGCATTCCGAGCAGCTGTATACCCTGACCTGTCCATATTGATATTTGGTTGAACAAAGCATCTTGAATATGTCCGCGGAAGATGTTACCTGTCATAAACTTAGTAGGGGGCATATATTTTAGAGGTGCTTTAGGAAATATTTCTCTTGTCATTTGAGCTTGAGCTAATTCGTAGAGGAAGCCGTTTTTCAGTTGCGGGTCCATTTCAAAAGCGTGACCAAGTCCCATCTGTTCTTCGGGTAAGCCGGCAAGTAGTGCGAGTTGCTCGTTAATCAGGTCGGAAGACAACACTGTGTGAGCTTCTTCAAAAGCATCGGCAGTAGTCAGATAATTATCTTCGCCGGTATTTATTATCACGCCTGCAAATCCGTTGATGACACGTGAGAAATACTGGTCGACAAGTGTGCGTTGCATGTTGATGTCTCTGAACAGAATACCGTAAAGGGCATCGTTGAGCATTACATCAAGACCTTCTAAAGCTCCCATGACGGCTATCTCCGGCATACAAAGTCCGGAGCAATAGTTACATAATCTGATATATCTTTTTACTTCATCACCAACTTCATCGAGGGCTTTACGCATTATTCTGAAATTTTCCTGAGTAGCATAAGTGCCGCCGAAGCCTTCTGTTGTAGCACCGTAAGGGACATAATCCAACAGACTTTGTCCGGTGGTACGGATAACTGCGATGATATCAGCACCCTGACGAGCAGCAGCTTGCGCTTGAACTACATCTTCGTAGATGTTGCCGGTGGCGACTATTACGTAAAGATAAGGCTTAGCACCTTCACCGACAGTGGCAATAAAATTTTCACGTTTGCTGCGTCTGTCTTTTATCTTTTTGATGGCTGCATCTAAAAAAGGCTTTAGAGCTGCCGATACTTCTTCTTGCGAATGAACGTTAATTGCTTTTAAATCAAGCTTTCCGACAGCAATGTTTTCAGCTATCTCTTGTGGTGTCAGCCCTGTCTCAATTACTGCATTACCAAGAATAAAAAATACGCCCTCACCAAGGATGCCAGCTGTATGTAGCTCATCAACAACTATGTTTGGAAGAGGAACAGCGTTTTGGTCAACACCATCAATGCCGAGTAAACGACAAATAGTGCGTTCGACAGCAACTGTTGTATAGCCATCAACAAATTTCTGTACATCACCTGCTATCTTGCCGGCGATGTGCTTGGCATACTTAACTCTTTCAAAATCAATTCCTAATTTACTTTTTTGCATACTGTTATTTATTTAACCGTTAAATATGCAAAGTTAAGGTTTTTTTTGAAAATACAGATATTTCAACGAAAGAAATTACAAAAGAACTTCAATTTTTCGCACTTCTTATTTGAAATTTTATGTTTTACAAAATAAATGTTTACCTTTGCGTTGAAAAATCAATTATATCAAGTCATGATAAGAAAATATCCTATAGGAATACAGAGTTTTGAGAAAATTATTAATGAAGGTTATCTTTATATCGATAAAACCGAATTTGTATACAACTTAGCCCATACAGGAAATATATATTTCCTCAGCCGTCCGCGGCGTTTTGGTAAAAGCCTGCTGCTTTCGACAATGGAAGCATATTTTCTTGGAAAAAAAGAGCTGTTCAAAGGACTGAAAATAGACAAATTGGAAAAAGAATGGATAAAATATCCGGTTCTGCATTTGGATTTTAATGCAGAAAGATACAAGACCGCTGAAGATGTGGACTTAATTATTAATAGGCATTTGAATTTATGGGAAGATATTTATGGCAAAAATGAAAGAGAAATTTCACATTCCGACCGTTTGATTGGCATCTTACAGCGTGCTAAAGAAAAGACCGGTCGTCAGGTGGTTGTGCTTGTTGATGAATACGACAAGCCGATGCTGCAAGTGATGCACGATGCCGCAATGCTCGATGAGTATAGAAGTATATTCAAAGGCTTTTACGGCATTTTTAAAACAGCAGACCCTTATCTTAAGTTTGTATTTTTGACCGGTGTCACAAAATTCGGCAAAGTCAGCGTATTCAGCGACTTAAACAACCTGAACGACATCTCGATGTGGTCTGAGGTTGAAGGTGTCTGCGGCATCACAAAAGATGAAATGCTTAACAACTTTGATAAAGATATACATGAGTTGGGTAAAAGTAACGATTTAAGCTACGAAGAAACATGCCAAGAGCTGAAATTATGGTATGACGGCTATCATTTTTGCGAAGACAGCGAAGGCATATATAATCCGTTCAGCTTGTTAAATGTTTTTCAGAAAAAAAGATTTCAAGATTATTGGTTTGCAACCGGCACACCGACATTTCTTGCAAACATGCTGAAAAAAGGCAACTACAATATGATAGATGTAGAAAAATCTAATATGAGAGATATAGACATGTTAAAGATAACTGTAGATTCCGGAGATCCTGTGCAAATATTGTATCAGAGTGGCTATCTGACAATAAAAAATTACAACAAAAGATCCGGCGTTTATACTTTGGGATTTCCAAATCAGGAAGTTAAAGAGAGCTTTTACGCATGTCTCGCTCCTGTGTTCTTAGAAGTAAGACCCGAAAAAATCATGTCTGTCAGCATTGACATCAAAAACCGCCTTTTAGATGACGACATTGACGGCTTTATAAATATCATGAAAGATTTTTTACCTAAAATACCTTATTTTTTTCATAGCAATCAAAAGACTGATGAACGCCATTTTCAGGAGATATTCTATATATTATTATTGTCTGCAGGTTTAGTTTCTCGTGTGGAAGAATATTCCGCACTTGGACGTTCCGACATAATAGCTGAAAGCGATATTTCTGTATTTGTCTTCGAACTTAAGATGGACAAGCCTGTCGAAGAAGCTATGCAGCAGATAGAAAACAAGGCATACATCGAGCAATATCGTGTTACCAAGAAAAATCTTTATGCAATAGGAGTGTCTTTTAATTCTGAAAAACGTTGTATTGAAGATTATAAGTTTAAGGCTATTGTATAGTAATTGTTTAATGTTTAGGAAGGATATTTGAACTCTGGAATTAATGAAAATCTTACATACCGCTGATTGGCATTTGGGACAAAATTTTTATTGTTTTGATAGAACTAATGAGTATATCGACTTTTTTCGACAGCTGAAGGGCATTGTCGCTGAAGAACAGCCCGATGCGCTTGTGATTTCAGGCGACATCTTCGATACTGCCGTTCCATCTAATGCTATCGTGAAATTATATAATAATGAGTTGATAGATATTGTCAAAAACAGCCCTGATATGAAAATAGTAGTCATCTCCGGCAACCATGATTCGCCATCAAAGTTGGAAGTTGCGGAGTCGCTGTGGGCTAATTTTAATGTCTCTATAATTGGAACTCTCAACAAAGTTGATAATTGTTATAATTATGATAAACTGATAGTGCCTGTAGTGCATGATAATGAGACTATTGCATATATACTCGCTGTGCCTTATATACATGCGTCTAATTATCCGCCGTTGGGCGATTCTTATGCTGATAAGGTGGCAGGCTTATATAAACTGCTGTTGTTTCGTATCGCCGATAGACCTGATAACGTGCCGGTTATTGCTTTGGGACATCTTTCTGTGGCTAATGCCGATTTTTCAGGACATAAGGTGGTGAAATATTCTGATAATGCTGATGACTTAATGCCTATTATAGGCGGAGTCGACAGCGTAACTGCCGATGTGTTTGATGATGCTTTATCTTATGTCGCACTCGGACATTTCCATCAGGCACAGCACCTTGGACAGGAAAATGTCAGATACGCAGGCTCGCCGATTGCTGTCTCGTTCGATGAAAAGTATAAGCATTTTGTTACCATTGCCGAATTTAACGGTGCTGATTTAAAGGATGTTAGATTGAAAGAGATAACGCCTTTGAAGCCGTTGTTCGATATTGCTGATAAGGCTGTGCCTTTTGAAGATGCTAAAAAAATGGTTGCTGCGTTACCAAACGACTTGTCTGCTTATCTGCGCGTTAACGTACTTGTCGAAGGTGTCAATATTCCGAATATGTTTGAGCAAATTAGTGAACTTACTGAAAATAAGAAGGTTAATTTGTGCTTGGTGAGACCTGTCTATCCTGAAACAGAGGCAAAACAGTCTCCGTTTTTGGTGGAATCTGTCGCTCATTTTAAAGAGATGTCACCTTTGGATATTGCAAATTATGTGTATAAAGAGAAATATTCTATTGAGATGCCGGATGAGCTAAAAAAGTGCTTTAGCCTTGTAATCAACGAATTGTCAACAGAAGAAGGGGTATAAGATGAAAATAGTAAAGATTAGTATTACCAATTTGGCGGCAATAGAGAAGGCTGAAATAGATTTTGAGAGTGCGCCGCTTGCTAACGAACCTCTTTTTTTGATTTGCGGAGAAACAGGTGCCGGCAAAAGTACAATTTTAGATGCTGTCTGTTTGGCTTTATATGATAATATGCCTCGTTTGTTATATGCTCCTAATGAGGATTTTACGGAATCGTTGACTGCAACTGCAAAAAAATCTAAGGCTGCCGATGCTGAAGATGGACAGAAAAGAGTAGAACAAATTACAGTAAAAGTTAATGATACGCGCAACATTTTACGGCGTGGAACAGGTTTTGGACAGGCAGAAGTTATATTTGAAACTGATGGCGATAATCGCTATAAGGCAACATGGACAGTTAGTCGTGCTCATTCAAAACCTAACGGCAAATTGCAAGTGCGCACACGCCGCCTCGAAAATCTGAAAACAGGAGATGTCACAAGCTCTATAGACACTTGTAATAAAGAAATTGTAAATTTAATAGGCTTGAATTTTGAACAGTTTACCCGAACTGTACTGTTGGCACAAAATCAATTTGCAAAATTCATTAACGCTAATGAAAATGAGAAGTCGGCTATCCTTCAGATGCTCACAGGAGTAGATGTATATTCGAAAATATCAAGGAAGATTTTTACAAAATATAATGATATTAAAAATGAGTTAACTGTATTAAAAAAAAGTGCCTCTAATGTTACTTTGTTGTCCGCTGAAGAAATCCAAAATATAGAGAATGAAATTTCATCTTTGAAAAATAAATTTATTGAACTCGATGGCTATAAAAATCAGCTGAAGAACAACATTCAATGGCTTTCGGATTTTGAGCGTAAACAGTCTGCTTATACAAACAGCCTTGCTGACGTAAGTGCCGTTTCTGAAAAATATAATTCTGATGAAACTAAGATTATCAAAAGTTTGTTGACAAAGTATGATACTACTTCAGATGTCAGACAAATGGTGAGTAAAAAGTTAACTGCGGAGAAAGATTTGATTGCGTGGAAAGATAAAATGCAAGTCTGTAAAGAGGAGTTCGGTAGGGCAACGGCTTTGAAAAACAGGCTGAATTTATATATAGAAAAATTGAAACAGGATATTTCCGAACTTGATATTTTTATCCAAAAAGAAGATAAAAATAAGTCGATGTATGCAGAGACAAATACCATTGTCGGACTTTTTAATCAAATAAAAGATTATAATGATACAAATGAAAAGTATAAGAAATCAATACAACTGATTCATAATGAATTAGATGATAATTATAAACTTCAGGATAAAAGTAAACAAGACACTGATGAGTTGAAGCAGAAATTGGAAAATGCCAATATTGTTTTAAATTCTAAAACTGAAATTGTTGATAGCTTTGATAATAAGGGTGTTATACTTAAACGTACAGAATTTGTTAATGACAATGTTTTAATTTCTGAGATTAAACATCATGCTGCCGATGTTGCTTTGGTTTGTAAAAACATAGAGGATGCAACAAAGAAGCGGAATGATTTGTTTAAGGAGTTAAATGATTTAGAATGTAAATGTGTTGATTTACAGGCTGTCGAGCGGGAAAGTAAGGTGGCTTTAGATGTTAGTAAAAATTTATATGATGTTCAGAAACTTACAACTGTCGAATGGGTAAAAGAAGCGAGAGCGAGTTTGAAGCCCGGAGTTGCTTGTCCTGTTTGTGGTAGTACTGAACATAAATATGATGAAAACTATGAGTTGAGTTCGGAACTTCTCAGCAAGGCAAAGTCTTGCGCCGATGAAGCACAAAGCACTTGGATAGAGGCTAATACAAATCTGCAAAGAACTGAAGCTCGAAAAATACAGTGCGAAACGGAATATAATGATATTATAATCAGTTTGGAGAATTTGCAGAAAGATTTGGAAAATAAAAAAGCCAAATTGTCGGAATCGCTTAAGACGTTGGAAATTTCCGATACTGATGAATTGGAAAAAATATCAATGGAACTTATTGCCAGAAAAGATAATAATGACAAGAATATCAGTTTGTTAGATGCTAAATTGAATGAAATACAGCTTTTGAATACTGAGATAATATCATTACGAGAAAAAGTAAAATCTAAAGAGAAAGATTATAATGATTCTATGGATAAGTTGCAGAAAATCAGCAATAATATTAACGAACAGGAGAATAAAATCAATACTAATACATCATTGATTGAACAAAATTCGCAGAATATTACTGCAAATATGTCCAAGTTGGAGACGTTAATAACTTTGCATGATTGGAAAGAGCAGTGGGCTGAGACAAAAGATGCTTTTGTGTCGAATCTTATTGTTAACAACAATAAATGGGTGGAGAGTAATAATAAATTAGTGAAATTTAATGACGATTTACAGAAATATCTTTCCTGTTATAATAGTTGTGAAGTGATGTATAATGAAATTATTACTTTAGATAGTTCTATTCAAAATGCTGATATTAATGTAGATGGAAGTAAGAAATGTTCGAGCCTTGAGCTGCAGAATATGTTTGCATCGCTGAAGACGAATATAGAGACGGCACAAAATCAAATAACTAAAGCACATCAGGATATAGATGAAACGGAACAATCTGTAAATCAGTTTATTGCTGATTATTCTTGTGAAAATGGAGAGCTTACATATAATGAAATATTTGATTTAATGAAGTTAAGTAATGAAGATGTGAGTAGTAAGCGTAATTATTTGATGTTATTAGAGAAGAGTCTGTCGGAGGTTGAGACGAAAGTTAAAGTTTCTGTGGAAGAGTTGGAGCTTCATCAGCAGTCGAAAAACAAACCTTCGTTAGAAGAAACGCCGGAGACGTTGAGTGAAAAGCTGAGTGCGCAAGAGGTTGATATAGCGACTGTTAATGAAAGTCGGATTAAGTTGGAAACTCAACTTGAGACTAACAGAAACAATATAAAACAGAGGCAGGCTGTGGCATTGGAATTGGAAGCCAAGAGTGAGGAGTATGGGTATTGGGCAACGCTTAATGATTTGTTTGGCTCTGCGACCGGTGCCAAGTTCAGGAACATAGCGCAGGCGTTTACATTGCGTTTTTTGCTCGAAAAAGCTAATTATCATTTAGCAACTTTAAGCGATAGGTATCGTTTGAGGTGTCAGACGGATTCGTTGAGTTTGCTTATTGAGGACAACTATTCCGGTGGCGATGTCCGTCCGGCTTCGACTT
The DNA here is from genome assembly GCA_023230285.1 of Bacteroidales bacterium. Lineage (GTDB taxonomy): Bacteria > Bacteroidota > Bacteroidia > Bacteroidales > BM520 > RGIG7150. The sequence continues at coordinate 11,842 of JALNXP010000025.1, forward strand.
TGTCGGGCGGTGAGTCGTTTTTGGTGTCTTTGTCGTTAGCTTTAGGCTTGTCTTCACTAAATGACGACCGCTTGCGGGTAGATACCTTATTTATAGATGAAGGCTTTGGCACGTTGTCGGAAGATTGTCTGTCGGTGGTTATGGATGCTTTGGGCAGACTTCAGGGACAGGGCAGAAAAGTCGGTATCATAAGCCATGTAGCGGAGTTGCGCGAGAGGATTAAAGTACAGATAAGAGTTAATAGAATCGACAATGTCCGCAGCAAAATAGAGGTAGTTTCTAATTAGGCTTTGTCTTCTGCATTTTGCTTTTTAAGCAGGTCGCGGATTACTTCGCCGGCAATCATGCAGCCAAAAATAGCCGGCAGGTAAGATATAGTTCCTCGTACAGAGCGTTGGTTGTTAGCTCCCGATGTGGTGATGACGGCATCAGGGTTGGGCGTTTCCGTAGAAAAAACTACTTTTACGTTTTTATAGATGCCGTTTTTGCGTAGCCGTTGTCTGAAAGCGGCGGCTAATCCGTCATTATAGGTTTTAGAAATGTCGGCAACTTGAATTTTGGTTGGGTCTATACGTCCGCCGGCACCCATAGAGCTGATTATCGGGATGTTACGCGTTATTGCTCCAAGACATAAAGCTACTTTGGGAACTAAAGTATCTATGGCATCGATGATGTAGTTAAAGTTTTCACTATCAAGTAGTTCAGCTATGTCGGCGGCGGTTAAGAATTTGTTGATTGTATTTATCTGCAGCTGTGGGTTTATGTTTTTAAAATGCAGTTTCAGAACTTCTGTTTTGCACATTCCGACAGTTTTGTGGGTAGCAGGAAGCTGCCGGTTGATGTTGGTTTCGCTCACTGTATCGCCGTCAACGAGGGTTATTTTGCCGATGCCTGCGCGACAGATACACTCGGCACTATAAGCACCGACACCGCCGGTGCCTACTATCAGTATGTTGCCGGCAGATAATGTCTTAACACCATCTTCGCCAATAAGTAATTCGGTACGTGACTGCCATTCGTTATTCATCATGTATGTTGTTGTCTTCTTTATATTCTTTGATAATTTCTATTAATTCATCACCATATTTTTTTGCCGTTACTTTTCCTATGCCTTTGATTTTAAGTAATTTATCTTTAGTGGTGGGCAGTTCGTTGACCAAATTTACGAGAGTTTTTTGTTGCATAATCATATAATCGGCTTGGTCGGACATATCAGCTTCGGCTTGTCGCCATTCGCGTAAAATATAGTATAATTTTTTGTGCTTGATGCTGTTATTCATGTTTTTGTACTCAAGAATTTTTTTTGTATCAGGCTTTCCGATTGATGCTGTTGATTTTTGCGATAAATATGCGGTGACAGTAAATCCTTTTTTCCGAATAGTGTTTAAAGTTTCGTACTTGATTTTCAACTCTGCATTAAATTTGTCAAAAGATTTATAGTAAGTTTGACTTATGTCAGCGTTATCTATTTCGACTGTTGCTGCATTGGTAACCGGCGATAAAATTTCTTTTAGTTTGGAGTAATAGTATTCAGCACCTTTACAAATTCTTTCTTTTATAAAGCTGTCAGTGTCGTAGTCTTCTTGCTTTTTTATCAAGTTGATTATCTGCACTTTAAATCGTTGTTCATAATCGCAAACTTCATTGTTGAGTTTAGTACGGGCTTCGACAAAAGTCTTTATCAAATCAGGATAAATATTTTTCAGATTATTCATGGTGATGCCTATCAGATAGTTGAAATTAGACATCAGGGTGTTAAAGCTGAATAATTCGAGTAGCAATTCCGTAAAATAATTTTTCTTCAGGTCGTAAAGTTGTTTTTCATCAGGCGTTGTAGCGAGGATATTATCGCAATAATTTTTAACAGCCTGATTGTTGAGTATGGCTGTTCTGTTTATTTTTGAGATAAGCACAATACCTTCGAGAGTTCTGCATCGGCTCAAAGCCACGTAAATTTGTCCGTGAGCGAAAGCTGCTTCGCCGTCTATTATAACTTTGTCAAATGTCAATCCCTGACTTTTATGGATGGTGATAGCCCACGCAAGTTTCAGCGGGTATTGAGTAAATACGCCGTTAGTTTCTTCTTTAATTTCGTTATTTGATTTATCTAAAGAATATTTGACGTTGGTCCATTCAGTTTTTTCGACCTTGATAGTTTCATCTTCTCCGAAGCATTTAACTTGAATAAAGTTGTCATAAACATCAGTTACAACTCCTAATTTGCCATTATAGTAACGTTTTTCCGGTGAGCTGTCGTTTTTTAGAAACATTACCTGAGCATTTTTTTTCAAGATTAAAGTTTCATCTGTTGGGTACATATATGCAGGGAAGTCGCCGTTTATGACGGCATCAAATTTGTAAGTTTTACAGCCTTCGATTTTATCTAATTTATCATCATTGATAATTTTTGCGCTATTATTATGTGTTGTCAAAGTTATATAACCTTCATCATCTTTTGGGTTAAATTGAGGATTAAATCTTTGATTTAGAGTTTCTAATATATTGTTGTCGATATTATTATCGCGTATACGGTTTAGTAAGTTTATGAAATTGATGTCATTTTGTCTGAAGATTTCTTTCAGTTCGATGCAGACGTAGTAAGATTGTTGCAATACCTTACTGCTGAAGAAGAAAGGAGTTTGATAAAATTGGCTTAGAATTTCCCATTCATCATCTTTTACAACGGGAGCTAATTGTTGCAGGTCTCCAATCATCAGAATTTGGACACCGCCGAAGGGCTTGTCGGGATTTTTATATTTTCGCATTATGATGTCGATTGTATCTAAGACATCAGCTCTTACCATGCTGATTTCGTCAATGACGATTAAGTCGAGGCTGCGAAGTATGTTGATTTTTTCTTTTCTATATTTAAAGGTGTTTGAGAGTGCTTTGTTGTCGCTTTTGTTTGTTGTCGGTTTGGGGTTATCATCATAGAAATTCATATCCGGCACGAAAGGGCAGAAAGGCAGTTGGAAGAAAGAGTGTATAGTTACGCCGGCGGCGTTGATGGCGGCTACGCCTGTGGGAGCGAGAACGACCATTCTTTTTGACGATGAAGCTCTAAAGTTGCGTAAGAAAGTGGTTTTCCCTGTACCGGCTTTGCCTGTCAGAAAAACAGAGGTGCCGGTAGATTCTAACATCTTGTAGGCAAGTTCAAGTTGTGCGTTTGTTTTCATTAGTTTGCAGTCTTAATTAAATAAATATGCCCACATCTAAAAACCGTCATTAGAATTTGCAAAGATAATCAATATTTTTGATTGTTTAATGTTTAGGGTAGATCATTATGTAATATAAAAAAAAGGCTGCCGTTTTGCGGTAGCCTTTTTTTACTAAAAAGAATGTTATTAATATCTTCTTTCTTTAATTCTTGCTTTTTTACCTTTAAGATTTCTGAGGTAAAATATTCTTGCTCTTCTTACTTTACCACGTTTATTGATTTCAATGCTGTCAATAAAAGGAGAAGCCAAAGGAAAAATTCTTTCAACACCGATGTTTCCGGAAATTTTTCTGACGGTAAAAGTAGCTGTAACGCCTTCACCTCTACGTTGTAAAACAACGCCTTGGTATTTTTGTATTCTTTCTTTGTTACCTTCTACAATTTTATAATTAACTGTAATTGTATCACCTGCTTTGAAAACAGGGAACTCTTTTATTTCAGTTAAACTGTCCACATACTCTAATAATTCTTGCTTGCCCATGACTACTATTTATTTTAATAATATACTCAAAAAAAATTTTGCAAATGTACGAACTTTTTTTTATTTGAGGCTTCTTTTGCGCAAAAAAAGTTTTTAATTATCAACAATGATGTTAATAGACTTGTTGATAGAGAGTTGAGAGAGTTTAGAGTTTGTCAATGCTTTATAAACGTTAAACGTTAAACGATTTTAAAAATGCTTCGGCAGTGTGTTTGCTGAAATCAGGAAAGTCGGCATTGATGTTTTTGACTAAATTTCTATATTTTTCACGTCTGTTTTTTTCTTC
>JALNXP010000255.1 GCA_023230285.1 Bacteroidales bacterium
TAAGCGAGACGACCACCACCGAGAGGAAGACCCGTTTCGGGATCACCAGGAAGATCGGGGACCGCACCATGAGATCGGTCGCCCGAGAGCCTGACGTACTGGAGAGGCAGATGGGGGTTTCTCTCTTCCAGGGGATGTTCAAGACGGTGACAGGGGACAACGGGAGCGAGTTCTCCGACATGGAGGGAATGGAACGTTCGGCACTCTCGCCGAAGCGGAGGCTGACGCTCTGCTTCTCCCATCCCTACGGCAGCTTCGAGTGGGGGACGAACGGGAACCACAACGGGATCATAAGACGGTTCATTCCCAAGGGCTCTGATATAGGCATATGCACTCGCAGTTCTCCCCCGGCATATAGAGCGATATAGACAGGTCTTTCGTCTTTGCCATGGTATGTCGCCCCCCTTCCATGGAAAAGGTCTGTTGTTTGTTCGGATACAACCGATTCGGATAAATCCGAATAATCTTTACATACTCTCTTGGGATGAGATATGCTGAATTCAGATGGCAACGAATCGGAAGGAGTGGAGTGAGATGGCATTCTTTGGAAGGACAAGTGAAAAACGAAAACTCCTTGATGCCTATCAGGGAGATGACCAGCGTGTCGTTTTGGTGTATGGACGACGGCGGGTCGGGAAAAGTGAACTCATCAAACAATCTCTGAAGGGGATAGGAACCAGAGTTTTGTACTACGAGTGCAAGCAAACATCGGAGATGAATAACGTCGAAAGCCTTGCCGCGCTGATTTCTGATGCATTTGCCTATCCCAAACCATCGTTCGCACATATGGAAGAGGTTCTGACGTTTTTGTTTCGGAAGGCGAGACAGGAAAAGATGATCCTTGTGCTGGATGAATATCCCTATGTAAGGAATGTTGTTGTTGGTCTGGATAGTATCCTCCAGTCTCTGATCGATTCGGAAAAGGATGCCTCCCACATGAAACTCGTCCTTTGTGGTTCCTCCATTGAGGTGATGAAATCGCTTCTGGATGTGGAAAATCCGTTGTATGGAAGGGTTGATGTGACCATCAACCTGAAGGCAATGGATTATTATGATGCGGCGTTGTTCTATCCGACATTTTCGGAAGAGGACAAGGTTCGGCTGTACAGTGTGTTTGGAGGTATTCCTTATTACAACCGGTTGATCGATCCTGCACGTTCTGTGACGGAAAACATCATCAATCTGGCGACAGCGCCGGATGCGAGATTAGAAAATGAAGTAGGGATGTATCTGCGATCTGAAATCTCAAAAATCACCAATGCGAACGAAGTATTTGAGACATTGGCGAAAGGGTTTTCCAAATTCAGTGATATTCTTTCCCAGTCCCATGTGTCCAGTGGGCCGACGCTGGTCGATGTCTTGGAGAAATTGATGCGTCTAGAAATTGTGGCGAAAGAAGCTCCGATCAACGATGAAGAGAATAAGAAAAAGACGGGATATTTCATTTGTGACAATTTTGTGTTGTTTTTTTACCGATATGTGTTCCGTTTTGCTTCTCAGATCCATGTGATGGATCCTCTGACCTTTTTTCATCGGTTCGTTGAGGAGGATTTCGAAACCATCTATGTTCCTTCCCGATTTGAACGCATCTGCAAGCAATACTTGATTCGACAGAACAGGGAAGGAAAACTGGAAGAACCGTTCGAAAAAATCGGGAAGTACTATTATGACGATCCGAAAAATCATCGGAATGGAGAATTTGATGTCGTTACGCTGGATCGAAACGGATATATTTTCTATGAGGCGAAATTCAGGAAAAAACCGATCGGAGGTGATGTCATCCACCAAGAAATCGAACAAGTACAGGCCACCGGTCTCCAAGTATATCGCTATGGATTCTTTGCGCGATCCGGATTTCTTGATGTGCATGACCCTGATCTCATTACCATTGATTTGAAAAATATGTACCGATGATATCATAGTGTGACCCTAGGTCACACTCTCATGCGAGAGTATACTAGGGTTTCTCTCCTCCTGTTGGTAGTACCAAACCTGACAGAAGCGCGGTGAGTGGTAAGGTGGTGGCAAGTCCGAAGTAGCAGACTTTTCGAATGAGGCATGATGGTTCCATGAAGCTTGAACAGCCGGGTACACACCACCGAGAGGATGGTTGCGAGTCCCAGTCCGAGTATCCCACCTCCCACTGCGGAGACCGGACGGTGGTCAAATCCATAGACCAAGGCGATGATCATCACGGTGTGGAGTGTCGCCACAGCGAAGCCGGAAAGGATCGGATCATATCCTTTCAGGTAGGACGGTATCGGTACTTTCCACAGTACAAGTATCGCCAGCACAAAGGAAAGGGCGGCACGCAGTCTTGTTCTGCCGGCGAAACAGAGCAGGAATAACGCAAACGTAAATACAAGCAAAAACTCTCCATGAGGCAATAGTGATCGATCAAATTGGCGAAGAGAATTTCCCATCCGTCGTGGTTGACCAGTAGCAAGAGAATCAGGAGACTTTGCCTCAATGAGCTTACAAGTCACCGGGCGTATTCCTCCAACATTTGTTTCTGGTGGGATATGCTGTTGCTCTCGCCGTCCAGTTCATCATCGCGGGATAACCGTTCGTATAGCGGGGTGATCTTGCCGGTGCTCATGATATACGCCCTCCCTGTATATAAGATGCTCTAAGTGGCTTCATTAACCGTGACAAAAATCATGAAAAATAAGCATCTAAGAGCATATAACACCTGGAGCAATGAAGTCATTTCTTGATTTCCTGTTTGATTGCTGGATGGTTCACTGCCCAAAGGAATGGATGTTCAGAAAACGTGCGGTTGTACTGACGGCATCGGCGGGCGCATCATGCAGAAAGACGATTCAGCCGATTGAGGATTCGCTGTTCTATTGAGGCGTGCCGTATGTAAAAACCTACGGTCTTGCCGTACAGGCGGCAAATCGGGGCATGATGAAGCCGGAAAGAAAAGCAAAAATCGATTGTTCAAAGCCACCTCGCATCGGCCTCAAGACAAAATTCATCTTTAGCATGATGAAAATGACCCATGCAAAAGGCTGGGACTCCTCCCCACGGGAAAAGGAATACTGGGAGAAACGCGATTGGCTTGAAAAGAAGAGACCGTGGAAGAAATGAAGATGTATAAATGGCATCTGAATTGTAAAACAAATTCTGTATTATGAGCGAAACCAGGGGACTCAACAACTTCCGATTTGTCACAAGCGATAAACCAAAAGTTATCAAAGATCAAGTGCAACTTCGGAGGCTGGGGAGGCGTGACCAACAACTCGCTGGTGTTCGCACTGATGGAATGACCGAATAGCATATTTCTCATACCCGAACATTGAGTATCCATGCCATCGTGAAAGGATACTCAAGAATGATGGATATGCGATCTTATGACATGCTATACTCATCTCGACAAACTGGAAGTTTGCTGTCGGAGGATGAAATGGGAAATATAAACAGAATGGAAATGGACGAAAAATGGGCGGATTCTACGATTATAGAAGCGGGAGAATATGTTTTTGTTAGCTATTGTATGAAAAATGAAGGTCAGCCAATCGAAGAACAAATGCATGGTGCCGTTGATGTTTTAGAAGAGCGCTTACGGAAA
>JALNXP010000256.1 GCA_023230285.1 Bacteroidales bacterium
GGAAAGGCCGCGTGAGTCAACAGGTAGCCAAGCATATCCTTGCGGTATGCGAAGAGAACAATTACAGGGTGAACCGTGTGGCAAGCAATCTGAAAGCCGGCAAATCCAAAAACATCGCACTTGTGGTGCCTGACAACGAGAATCCGTTCTTCAGCCACATCCTGCACAACCTCAGGGAAATCTCCACGAAACTTGACTACTTCTGCTTGCTCATCGAAACGGACAACGCTCCGAACTGGTATTCATATGTCGAGAACGCCATACTCAGCAAGGAGATCGACATTGCGGTGGTCTGCTATACTGATTTGCCGCGCCGTAATCCATTGGTGGAGCAACGCATGATTTTCGTCAATGATTATTTCATTGAGACAAATTCCATCGCAATCGACTTCTACACCGCAACCGCCGAAGCCGTCCGCAAACTTTACGAAAAAGGATACACCAAACTCGTTCATGTCCGTTCCTCGTTGCAAAAACCCACGTTCGCATCCCGTGTCGCAGGATTCAACGACAGTTGCACGAAACTCGGCGTCTTCCACAATGACATCATCATCAACGGACATACCCAAAACGACTTGTATGATCAACTGGAAACGCTTCAGAAATCTTTTTCGTACCCCATCGGTTTTTTCCTAGATGACGATCTTTTCGCCTACGGACTTTATTGGTTTGCGCAAAAGCATCACCTTACGGTAGGCAAGGACATCGGCATCATTGGAGCCGATGATATTTTTATCTGCAACTGCTACAACCCCAAACTGAGTTCGTATGGATATGATATCGGTCTGTTCGTCTCGAAGCTGATGGCAATGGTGAATTCCATTCATACGAAGGATTCCACGCCAGAGCATTTTGCGATTTCGATGCAGATCAACGATGGGACCTCGTTCTAGCAAGCACTCATGGCATTTGGATCGGAACCTTGTAAAAGGAATTCGCTCCTGCACCCCTTCCGTAAGGAGAAGATCACTCCCCATATATCATCCACACGACAATCTCCAGAATCATCTATACGATGAATCCCTTTTGACTCAAAGCCCCGATACTTTTCTTCTCGCTGTCCATGCACATAGCACTGAAGTTTCTGGGAACGACTTGGTTCGCCCGAAATGCGTTCATGCCTTTTCATTGTTTCGCTCATAGCACCAAACAAAAAAAACAGAGGCATTCACTCATTGCGTTTATTGTTGACAAACACAAATCTCGTTCTTATGCTGGTAGTCTGAAAACAAGGAGGTTTTCAAACAATGAAATACGTAAAAGCGGTCCTGATCGTACTGCTTGGCTTTATGCTCATGCTTCCCGTTTTTGCCCAGGGAGCATCAGAAAACAGTGCCGGCAATGCCAAGGGGACAGAACAAACATTGGACGTGTACTCCATTATGCCGGAAAAGTATGCGACGACTGTCTTCGAGGCATTCACCAAAGACACGGGAATTAAGGTGAATTTTGTCAGACTCTCATCAGGTGAGGCTCTTTCGCGCATCATCGCAGAAAAAGACAATCCGCAAGTAGATTGTCTATGGGGCGGCCCTTCCGACACTTATGATGCCGGTGTGCAAGAAGGAGTGTTCCTCCAATATAAGCCTGCCGAAGCAGATAAGATTCCTGCAAATTACCGATCTTCCGACGGATACTGGACGGGCATCGGCGTCATTCCTTTGACTTTTCTTTTCAACAACAGCTTCTTGGAAAAGCATAATCTGAAGGCACCGAGCAGCTGGTATGATCTGCTTGACCCCGCCTATGCGAAGCAACTTCAAATGGCGGATGCGAGGACGTCAGGAACCGCAACGGAGCGGATCTACTCCCTCGTCCAGGCATTCGGGGAAGACGAGGCATTCGCTTACCAGAAGAAGCTCAACGCAAACATTCAGCTTTACACGAAGAGCGGAGCGGGAGGAGCGATGCCCACAGCCACGGGGCAGGCGGCAGGCGGTGTTTTCTATCTTGTCGACGCACTGGATATCGTGAATCAAGGTTACCCGGTAACGCTCACCTATCCCAAAGAAGGCGTGACTTACGGCGTGGAAGGTTCAGGCATCCTTACAGGTTGCAAACACCTTGAAGCGGCGAAGAAACTTATGGATTGGGCTTCAACCCAAAAGCTCGGAGACGTAATGATGGCAAACAATATTTGCTATTTGCCGACACGACCTGATGTAAAAGTCACCAATCCGGCCCTCGATCTTTCCAAAGTGAAACTACTGGAAGCCTCTTCCGTCTGGAAAGGAGAAAACAGGGCACGTCTGGTGGATCGCTTTGTCAAGGAAATCATCCAACAGTAATCGATTAATCCATCAGGGATTGTTCCGATGAAAGGAATCGTCTGGGCTTTCTCCCGGACGATTCCTTGGTGTCAGGAGAACATGTATGGTTGCAGTACGAATGCAAAAGATGCGTTTGTTTCGTAAAGACCCCGGGCTTTTTTGGACGCTTGTCGTGATTTGGGTCGCACTGGGAGTTTTCATCCTATATCCGTTCGCTCGGTTGTTTGCCTCGGCGTTCCTTCCTGACGGCCGTTTTTCCTTTGCCCAATTCAAGGAAACATTCGGGAACGCTTACAATCTCAAAGCGCTCGGAAACAGCCTTACCCTCGCATTGCTTGTCGCTACGGCGGGGACGTTACTGGGATATGCCTTTGCCCTTTTGGTCTGTCGAACGAATCTTCCCCATTTCACCAAGGGGCTAATCAGCGGTGTGGTTCTCCTTCCTCTTATTTCGCCGCCATTTACCAGTAGCATTTCCTTAACGCTTGCTCTTGGACCAAACGGATATCTCCTGCGATTATTCGGAGTTGACAATTTTCAGATCTATGGACTTCTTGGTACATGGATATCCGAGACACTGACGTATTTCCCCGTAGCATTCATGGTGATCACCTCGGTGCTGAACACTATGAGCGCGAATCTTGATGATGCGGCGCTCTCTCTCGGCGCATCTTCGAGCCGAATCCTCAGGACTGTCACCATTCCCTTATCCTTGCCGGGTATTGCCAATTCCTTTTTACTCCTGTTCGGTTCCAGTCTCGCTGATTTTGCGACACCGCTTATCCTTGGCGGACACACGTTCCCCGTATTGCCGACACAGGCCTATCTTCAGATCACCGGAATGTTTGATCTGCACGGCGGAGCTACGCTCTCGTTCATGCTGCTTGTCCCCGCATTGGTCATTTTCTGGATCCAGCATATGATTCTCGGAGGGAAAAGCTATGTAACCGTAACAGGGAAAAGTGGCGCCCAATCTCATTTCTCCTCCCTGCCAACGTGGCTCATTGTCGTAATGACCATCGTGTGTACGGCAGTTGTGGCATTCGTCCTGTATCTTTACGGCATCATACTCGTCGGATCATTTGTCAAAGTTTGGGGAGTCGACACCACACCTACCCTGCAGAATTACCGCTATGCATTCAAAAACGGACGAAAAGCCGTCACGGACACACTGGTGATCGCATTTGTTTCCACGGTGATCGGATCAATCCTTGGCGTCATTGTTGGATATGTGACCCAACGGAAAAAATTCGTCGGAAA
>JALNXP010000257.1 GCA_023230285.1 Bacteroidales bacterium
AGTTAGGTATTTCAGCAGCCATAGAGGGAAACGCACTTAGCGTTATATTTCAGGAAGACACAGGAAGTGCAGCTGTTGTTGTTACGACAGTTGCCGGGACGTATGTTTGCGGTCAGAGTATTGCTGCCACACCCGGCAATGTGCAGCTGTACATTGCATATACCGGAAATTATATCTTAACTATAACGTTAAGCAACGGCGACATTTATAATGCTAACTTTTCCGTACAATAAAATGAATAATAAATTTATAAAATGCAAAAAACATGACAAAAAGGAGCGTGTTTTTAATTGTTTTGTTATGTCTATTCAAGTTTGCGACATGTCAAGACCCTATTGAGTTTGAGTATGAATACGATGCTGCCGGAAATCGCACCTGCCGGTCTATATTAGTTCTTAAATCATCAGGAGCTGAAGTCCAAGAAAATGATACGACATCGATTAAAGATGTTTATTATACGGATTTAATAGGTATGCTTAATTTACAAATTTATCCCAACCCTATCCAGGATAAAATTAACATAAAAATCATGAACTATAATGATTATATAAATGGTATATACAACATCTATTCTGCAGCAGGTAAATTATTGCATAAAGGCACTATACAAAGTGCTACAAAAGAATATGATATGTCGCCATTTAGTAAGGGAATTTATTATATGGAGATTATTATTAACGGAGTGGAAAAAACATATAAAATAATTAAACAATAGTACTATGAACAAAAATTACACAAAGAGCGTGTTTATAGTTTTACTTGTTCTATATCAATATTTTACATGTTTGTCACAAACATTAAATGTTGGTATTATAGGAGGAACAATAGATGTTACAAAGATGGGAGCGGCTATTTACAGCATACCTATAATAACTATTCCCGGCACCTCCGGAGTAGAACCGGCTTTATCTGTTGTTTACAGCAGTCAAAGCGGACACGGAATAATAGGAGAAAAATGGCATTTATCCGGATTGTCATGTATATCACGAGAAGGTCAAAACATATATCATGATGAAAATCTTACAGGAGTAAACCTTGATAATGATGATAGGTATAATCTTGATGGAATGAGGCTTGTCAATCTTGGCAATGGCGCATATTCAACTAATTGGGCTAATTATGGTACGGAAATAAAAAGTGATGTGATAGTTACATTGCATGATACAGCAGGAATCACTTCACAGTATTTTACCGTAGTAACTGAAGACGGCAGTGAAATAGAATATGGAAAAACATTTGACTCCAAATGTCAGTCAGGTAATAAAGTGTTATCATGGATGATAAACAAAATCACAGACACAGAAGGTAATTACATGACATTTACTTATGATTTTTATGTCGGAGAAATATTTGTAAGGACTATTGAGTATACAGGTAACACCAAAGCAGGTTTGTCTCCTTATGCTAAAGTGTCTTTCAATTATATAACAGATACCATCAACGACAATATAATGTATGTAGGTAATGTTCAAGCATTTCAAAAAAAGATGTTATCAGAGATAAGTGTTAAATATGGAAATACTTTAGTACGGAAATATTTATTTACGTATAGACATGTTCCAAGTACGCAGTTGAAAGCTGTTATTTTAGAAGATACTAATAGCACAGAGTTGTCACGTACACAGATAGAATGGGGCGAAGACCCCGAGGACGAATTTTCATTTGAAACATTTTCGTCTTATTGCCTTCAACGCTCTGTGGAATTAGGCGATTTTAATGGTGACAACTTATGTGATATATTATTATTAAATGAAAACAAGCCTAATATGACATGCAACTGGTCTATAAAAACAAACAATGGGACGGGTGGTTTTAATGATTATTGCAATGGCACACGAATATCAAGTTATAAAGGCTGTACACCTGCAGATGTAGATGGCGATGGAATTGATGAAATTGTGTATTATATCGGCACCGGAGTTACAACTACCTTTAGATATTACGATATTATATCGCCTTCACTGCCTCTTTCAAATCAATATATTACAGGTATTAATAATTTTAAAAGTTTTCGTGTCGGCGATTTTAATGGTGATGGTAAGGCTGATTTAATGTTCATAAATCAAGATAATGTGGCTTCTTTTTGGGGCTTTCAAGCAAGTTCTTTCACTTTAGCATCTGACAAAGTACATATAGCAGACATAACAGGAAATGGCGAAGTTAATATACAAGTATTATATGGTGGCTTTTGCGATTTATATGAATATGATAATGTAAATAATACCTTCGTAAAAATTGTTGATGAATATGCCTTCCCTAACGATTATCATTATCCCTTTTATGGAGATTTTAATGGAGATGGGAAAAAAGCTTAGTACATGACAATTTTTTAAGTATCAGCAAGTATTTGATACACAACTCCTAACGGATTCATTAATGGTATTTTGTATGGATTTCGTTTTCTTGTTAGAAAATCAGTAATCATATCTAAACCGTAACGAAAAATACTTTTGGATTTTCTTCCGTGCGTCAGTATGCGTATAGGTTTATATTTTTGGTGAACTAATTCGCCAATATTATAACACCAAACGAAAGCCATCATTACTAATAATAATAATTTTTCAATTCTCTCTAAATCAGTTAAATGAGTATCTTCTAAACGAAAACCGGAACTTTTCATTGCTCTAAACATTGTTTCAATTTGCCAACGACGTTTATAAGTGTCAATTCCTTTGTCAGGCTTGTTAAATGATATAATAATTTGCAGTTCCGGTTTTCCATCGCGTCCTTTAATTCTGCTGCCGGATAAGTAACAAGGCTGATTATTCACATAATATATCTTGTAAAGGAATTTACTTTCACCAACTTTTAAGTCATTGAATAGCCAAGCCACTTTTAAAGATTGACCTGTACGAGGAACTATAGCCCGGAAATTTTCTTTTGCACGAATAAAATATCGTATATTATTATTATTCAACCATTTTATCCAATGTTCACCTACAAATTCACGGTCTGCAAGTAAGCAATCAATACTATCATTTCCAAACAGATTAATGTAGCGTTGCAATAGAGCTATTCGTTCTTCAGAATTAGAATTACCTCTTTTGGGTAACATGCTGAATAATAACGGGTATGCAACACCATCATGAGCTACTGCAAGCATAAAAATATTGATATCGATGCTACCAAATTGCCAATTAGTTCTATCTATGGCAAGCTGAAATGGACCATTTTTCGGAAGTAAGCTAAAGATGAAACGAGCCACAAGGTCAGCATTGAGGCTGTGTTTCGCAAAAAAACGTTGAATTCTCCGCAAACACGATTCAGCAGTTGCAGGAGAATCAAAATAGGTAGATAGTTTACTAAAACATACGGTTTTAGCCTTGCATAGAGCTATTATAAAGAGCGATATAAGCTTGATGTGAGCTAAATTGATGTTTTTTCCAAAAAAACAACGTAATGTGTCTGAAAATTGATTATTTTTGCAGTTGTGATTGATATTCATAGAAGAAAAGGTGTGAAGATTTTTTGCTTCTAAAATACTGAATATCAATCACTTATTCAATAACTA
>JALNXP010000258.1 GCA_023230285.1 Bacteroidales bacterium
GAAGTTTTCAAATTCGCAGTTGTCGAAGATTATGTCGCTTGAAATAAGTTGAATGCCGCCGCAATTTTCAAAATTTATGTTGTTAATTGTATTGTTGACAGCATTGTCAAAGCGCATGCTGAAATAACCGTTTTGTGTGCCGAAAGCATTGTCGCCTGTCATAAGAATTTGATAATCATGGTTTTCACAAACAAAAGAGCCGTTGACGGTAATTCGTTTTCCGTCTTCTACTGCAATGCCGCTTTCTGCTTGGTCTATGACTAAGATGTCGTTTGCAGAAATAGTTAAATCGGCTGTGATTGTAAATTGACCATTGTTTTCAATTATGACACAGCCGTTGCTGTTGTTGACTAATTCAGAGAGGTTATATGTTTCGCCGTTGCCCGGACTTACCCATTGTCCTAAAGATAATCCGATGAAAGCGAAAATATTGATTAGCGTAAAAATTAGTTTCTTCATGTTATTGTATGTTAGTTAATTACGTCTTTTACTGATGAACCTGATGATAGTTACAATTTACGGTCTGTATCCTGATTTATTTAATATTTGCATGGCATCTGTTGTTTGCATTAATTCTTCAACAGTAACATTGTTGTTTTTGCAATACGAAGCTACAATTTTCCAGCCAATCCATCTGCAAACTGCACCGGGAGCATCATGTGATATTATAGAAGTAAACGGAGCTTCGTCAACTAATTTCTTTATGAGCTGTAAGTCATTGGAAAATAATAAGTCATCACTGATGAGATAATTCCATAAATCTTTTTCGTGTTTTTTGCACCATTGCAATTGTTCGGCTGTATATCCGGTAACGATGGTGTCGTTTACATCAGGCATCATCCTTTTGATAAATTCCAAGTTTTTCCCGTAATAAATCATCAAATTAATTAAATTGGTATAGGCGTTAGATGATGCGTTTTTCTCTATTGCAATGTCTTCTATACAGTCTCTTACTAAATAATTTTTGTCAAATTTGCTGATGATATATCGCGGAATACCTAATTCATAATACGGAATATAATCTGCACCTAAATACATGTCGATTGCTATAATAATTTTGTCGCCGGTGTAAATTACAGGACTTGAATAGTCAAAGCCGGAAATATATGTGAAAATATCAGGTGTCATAAAATCTTGATAATAAAATTTGATATGACTGAAAGATTTTTCAAATTGATTTGAGATATCATCAGAATTGTCAAAGACGGCAGTCGTTTTTTCGTAAATTTTTTGTATTGTGCTGTCTTCTACGAAATTATGAATTAAATAAATTCCGGTAGTATCTTCGTGTAAATTTCCTAAGAAAACGGAGTAGGTATCAGATAAATTGATGATTTCACTACTGAAATTTTCACCCCTAATGTTCATTAAATCATCTTCATATCTAAAAATGTTAACATTTACAGTGGGCAATTCAGATGATTTTATATGGTAGTTGTCATTCTTACATCCGGATATAAATAACATTATAAATAGTGTGTATAATGTAAATATTATTTTTTTGTTTCTCATAATTAAAAAATCATATATCTTTGTAACTTAAAAATTTGAAAAATATTGTAATATGAATAGACTTCTTTTTACAGTTTTGCTGCTGCTGGGGCTGTTGTTGATGACAGTTCGTGCCGGTGCGCAAATTGATAATGAGAAGTTGTTTAGAGTTGGTGCTGAAGTTTCGTTGGGACCATCGCTTATTTCATATCCTACTGAAGGTTATGAATCTGAACAACAATACCATTTTGGATTGTCGTTTGGTTTTGTCAGCGATTTTTTGATTAGTGATAATGTTTATATTACTACCGGCTTCGATTTTAAAAAGCTCAAACTCGACTATTCTATGCCACATTTTCAAGAATTTACCGATTCTGTGACTACTCTGAAAAGTTCTTATACAGGTACTTTGACACGTTCCGCATCTATAGGGTATTTTGAAATTCCTGTTTCATTAAAATATTTTGCTTTTAATAAAGATAAATTTCATCTTAGTCTTCAGCTTGGATTTGAATTGGGATTTAATTATTCAGCTAAAGCCAATGATAGTTTTGAATATATCGATGAAAATGGAAAATACTGTTTAGTAGATAGTTATGATGTTAAAATTCAAAATGAAGTTGCAGGTGTTAAAGCAAGTGTCTTTGCCGGTGTTGGTTTTGAGTACGAAATCAATAAGTCGTTGGCACTGTTTAGTAGTTTTCTTATTAATGTAGGAACAACAAATATTTTATCGGGTACAAATACGGCATATCCAACCTACCTGAATAAAGCATATCCGTATAGTTTGGAATTTTTGGTGGGCGTTTTGCTATAATTTTGTGTGTCATGGCTTTCGTGTGATAATTAAAAAATGTTATTATGATAGATATAAAAAATATTATTATATCAAAATTGCAAGAATTTTTTAAGGCTGCCAATTTTGATAAGGCTGTTTTAGGATTGTCGGGCGGAATAGACTCTGCTGTTGTATATGCTGTTGCTGTTGAGGCACTTGGAAAAGATAATGTACTTCCTGTTTTACTGCCTTCGATGTATTCTACATCTCATTCTGTTGATGATTCTTTGGAAATGATAAAAAATATAGGTACAGCTTACGAGATAATACCGATAGAAAATGTCTACAAAGAAGTTTTGAAATCTTTGAAACCTGTTTTTCATGATGCGCCTTTTGACATTACCGAAGAGAATGTACAGGCGCGTATCAGAGGTTTGCTTTTGATGGCTATATCTAATAAGCAGCGGCGGTTGCTGTTGAATACATCTAATAAGAGTGAGCTGTCGGTAGGTTATGGCACTTTGTACGGCGACTTATGCGGCAGCATTTCAGTAATCGGTGATTTATATAAATATCAGGTGTATGAACTTGCGAAGGAGATAAATAAGAACGGTGTGATTATACCTTTAAATATTATTAATAAGGCACCTTCGGCAGAATTGCACCCCGGACAAAAAGATTCTGATTCTTTGCCTGATTATAAAGTGTTAGACCCGATTCTTTGTGCTTATCTTGATGAGAAAAAAACGATAGAGCAGATTGTTGCCGCCGGCTTTGATGAGACAGCAGTACAGCGCACGGCGAAACTTGTTAATGCAAGTAAGTTTAAATCTTCGCAGTTGCCGCCGCTGCTGAAAGTGTTTTAAGACGCAAAGTTCTTATTGCGAACCAGAATATTTTGCAAAACTTTCAATTTACAATTGAAAGTTTTTGTACACTTGCACATTGACTTAAAGTTACGGTATATAAATATTACGCTTTATACTTCCGCCATTTCTCCAACACCTCCTTCATGTCGTCAGGAAGTTCCGAGTCGAATTGAATGAACTTGTTAGTTGTCGGATGTATGAAGCCGAGTGTTTTGGCATGCAGTGCCTGCCTTGGAAGTATGCTGAAACAGTTGGTGACAAACTGTTTGTATTTCGTAAATGTTGTGCCTTTTACTATGATGTCGCCGCCGTAAGTCGGGTCGCCAAAAAGCGGGTGCTTGATGAACTGCAAGTGCGCTCTTA
>JALNXP010000026.1 GCA_023230285.1 Bacteroidales bacterium
GTTGTTGATGAAAAATGCACAGTCACTGCCTAATTTTGCGGCATACATTATTAATGCGTTGTTTGACAAATTAAGATTAAACATTGAGTTTAAAACAGTTAGAGTTGCTGCGGCATCAGACGAGCCTCCACCTAAACCGGCACCAATGGGTATTATTTTGTGCAGATAAATGTTAATGGCAGGAAGTTTATAATCTTTTTTGAGCAGATTATATGCTTTCAAACACAAATTATTTGAGTTATCTCCTTCTATTTTTATTCCTGATAAATAAATGTTTGTTTCAGACTTATTATTTTCTATAATTTCTAATATGTCTGTAAAATTATAAATCGGATATATAAAAGTAGATATATTATGAAAGCCATCATCTCTTTTCGAAAGTACTTGTAATCCGATATTTATCTTTGCATTTGGGGAAAAAATCATAAATTCAATTTTTTTCCAAAAATATTAATAAATTTGCTTTTTACGTAAAAATCGACAAAAAAATGCTATCGGTCTCTAAATCAGTATATTCAACTTTCATGAAAAAGCAAAATAATGGCATAAAGCGTATTATTGAGTATCCGATAGAGACCCAAAACAGAGTTTTTTTCGATTTAATAGCGAGGGGACAGTCTACTTTATGGGGTAAAGAGCATAAATATTCGTCTATACATTCCGTTGAAAATTATAGAGATTTAGTTCCTGTTATGACTTATGAAGATTATGCGCCGTATTTTGAGAGGATAAAAAATGGTGAGCAAAATTTGTTGTGGGATAAAGTTATTACGATGTTTGCTAAATCTTCGGGTACAACAACAGGAAAGAGTAAATTTATTCCTGTTAGCAGTGAAGCATTGTCCGATTGTCATTATAAAGGCGGACGAGATATGATAGCAATGTACTTAAATAATGTGTCTCACAGTAAGTTGTTGTTCGGAAAAAATATTTCGGTAACCGGTAGTCATTCAGTTTTTAGTAATGCAAAAAATTCGTATTTGGTAGGTGATATATCGGCTTTGTTGGTTGAATATTTACCATTTTGGGCGGAATTGATTAAAATACCGCCTAAGAAATATTCACTTATAAGTAATTGGGAAGATAAGATAAAATTTATTGCAGATTATGTTGTTAAGCGTAATGTTGTCAGTTTGCTTGGCGTTCCATCATGGATGCTTCTTATCCTTCGTACTATATCGGCGGCAGAGGCAAAATCGATAGAGGAGATATGGCCTGATTTGGAAGTGTTTTTTCATGGAGGCGTTGCATTTAAGCCATATAAAAACAGATATAATGAGCTGATAACAAACAAAAACATGAAATACATGGAAGTGTATAATGCTTCGGAAGGTTATTTTGCAATACAAAATGATTTGGCAAGTGATGATATGTTGTTGTTGTTGGACCATGGCGTTTTCTATGAATTTATTCCTCTTGATAAAGATAGTGTTGCTTCTAAATATGCTGTTACACTTGATGATGTTAAAGTTGGTGAAAATTATGCAATGGTAATAACAACTAACAGTGGTTTGTGGCGTTATAAAATAGGAGATACCGTTTCTTTTACATCAAAATATCCTTTTAAGATAAAGATTACAGGAAGGACAAAGGCTTATATAAATGTCGTAGGCGAGGAATTAGTAGTCGAAAATGCGGAAACAGCGATAGATGAAGCAGCAAAAAAAACATGCGCAGTGTTGTCGGATTTTACGGTAGCTCCGTTGTTCTATGAAGATGGAAAGACTGTTGCACATGAATGGCTTGTGGAATTTGAAACTTCTCCGGAAGATATGGATTTGTTTGCAGATATTCTTGATGAAACATTGCAAAACATCAATTCGGATTATAAAGCTAAACGTTTTAAAGATATGGTCATCAAGAAGCCGGTTATCAGAGAGATACCAAGAGGTACTTTTTATAAATGGTTTAAAAATAACAATAAACTTGGCGGACAAAATAAGATACGCCGATTGTCTAATGATAGAGATATAGTTGAAGAAATATATAATATTGTCAAATAACATAAAAAAACAAGGTATGCATATAGCTATTGCCGGAAACATAGGCTCAGGAAAAACGACATTGACTCGTTTGTTGGCAAAAAATTTTAAATGGGAGCCGAATTATGAAGATGCAGATACTAATCCGTATTTAATTAGTTTTTATGAAGATATGCAAAGATGGTCGTTCAATCTGCAAGTGTATTTTCTGAACAGCAGATTTCGTCAGGTGATAAATATAAGAGAAAATGCCAAGTCGGTGATACAAGACCGTACTATTTACGAAGATGCTTACATTTTTGCAGCAAATTTACATTCGATGAATTTAATGTCAACTCGCGATTATGAAAATTATTTGTCTCTATTCGAATTGATGACCTCATTTATACAGCCACCTGATTTGCTGATATATCTGCGGGCTTCTGTTCCAACTTTGGTAGCGAATATTCAGAAACGCGGTCGTAAATACGAAGAATCAATAAGAATAGATTATCTTAAAAGTTTGAACGACAGATACGAAGAATGGATAAAGAAGTATACAGCCGGTCCGTTGCTGATTGTAGATGTCGATGATTTGGATTTTGAAAAAAATAATGCAGATTTATCAATGATTATTGATAATATCAATGCCGAAATAAACGGATTATTCTAAAATTACTGCAATGAAAATTATTGGTGTCATTCCTGCACGTTATCAGTCGTCTCGATTTCCCGGAAAGCCGTTGGCTGACATTATGGGAAAGAGCATGATCAGACGAGTGTACGAACAGGCTAAAAAGTCTAAAGAGTTGTCGGCTGTGGTAATAGCTACTGATGATGAAAGAATTATGGAGCATGTTTTACAGTTTACCGATAATGTGATGATGACTTCGGTAAATCATAATAATGGCACAGAAAGAGTGATGGAAGTTGTGGATACTTTGAGCAATAAGAACGAAAATTATGATATTGTCGTAAATATTCAAGGCGATGAACCTTTGATTAGTCCAAATGCAATCGATGAGGTGATTTCAATTTTGACAGAAAATGCAAATGCTGACATTGCAACTTTAATTAATCAGAGTGAAATATCTGATATAGATGATGTTAATAATGTTAAAGTGGTCATTGACAACAAAGGTAAAGCATTGTATTTCAGCCGCTCTCCTATACCTTATTATCGTTCCACAGGTATGAGAAAAACTTATAACAAACATATTGGCATTTATGCTTTCAAGATAGATGTATTAAAAAATATTGTTCTGTTAGAGAAAACGCCGTTAGAAATTGCAGAGAGTTTAGAACAACTCAGATGGATAGAAAATGGCTATGCTGTTTATGTTAAGTATACTGATTATAAATCTATTGGAGTAGATGTTCCTGAAGATATAAAAAAAATAACGAAACTTTTACGTGATGTTGATGAAAAAAGTTTAATTTAGCAAAAAATTACAGATTGTTATGAAAGTAGAAAATTACATATCTAATTTGTTGTATGAATATGATTGCGTGGTTGTTCCAAATCTCGGAGGCTTTATTTTGAAGTCGATTAATTCAGAGATTGATGTCGAAACTGCGATTTTTAAGCCTCCCAGAAAGGTTGTTGCGTTTAATTCATTATTAAAAAATGATGATGGAATACTTATCTCTTGTATATCAAAAGATAGAAGTATTTCATATAAAGAAGCAAAAGAAGTTGTAGAGTCGTTTGTGGCAGATGTATTGGAACGAGTTGCACTTCATGAAGTAGTCGCTCTTGAAAATGTTGGCGCTTTATATGCCGATAGCGAAAATAACCTTTCTTTTACGCCTTTCAGTCATGTCAATTATAACACGAATAGTTTTTCATTAGGAAATTTTACACTTCCTGTTGTAAATATCCCTATAAACATAGACAATAACGGTGAAAAGAATACATTATCGTTTAAAAGATTTTTAAAGATAGGTATTTCAGCCGCTGCAATATTGATTTTTGGCATTTTGTGCTTTACTGTCGCCGATTATGGTTTCCAAAATATTTATTATGCAAGTTTTTTTCCTGTTAACAATCAAAATACTATAACAGAAAAAGATGTGAAGCCTGCAGACGTTGTTGCTACTGAGGTGCTTCCGGAAAAAGTAACAGAAGAAGTGCAGGAGACAGTTGCAGATGCAGATAACAATGAAATTGTTACGGAGGCAGGAATTGTAGATGTTTCTGAAGCTAATCAAAATACAACGGCTGTAAAAGATGAAGGCAGCTCTTCAGAAGTAATAGAAGCAGTGACGGAAAGTGATGTTGCTGTTTTGGACAATGTGGAAGAAAGTTCTGTGATTGAGACAGAAAAAGGTGTAGCCGTTATAAATAATGATTTTGTGGTTTTAGATGATGGGAGATTAACACCTTATATTATAGTAGCTTCGTATGCTAATTATAATGATGCCAAATGTTATGTTGAAAAATTACGAAGTCAAGGCTATAATGAAGCATCAATAATAATAGGTGAAGGTGGAAGATATAGGGTGAGCATAGCATCAATGGAAACAAAAGAACAGGCATTGCAAAAAATAGAAGAAATAAGACAGATAATAACTAATTCGGCGTGGATATTATATTTTTGAGATTATGAACAAGTTAGAGCGTTTTGAGGAAAATAAGTCGTTTCCAAATTTGTTTCAGCCTTATTTTAAGGAGATAATATCAGGGTTTGCGTTGCGTGGAAAATGGCATTCGGATTTTTTTAAGAATGATAATCCGATAGTTTTGGAGTTGGGCTGTGGAAAAGGAGAGTATACGGTTGGATTAGGTAAGAAATATCCTGATAAAAATTTTGTCGGGATAGACCAGAAAGGTGCGAGATTATGGCGTGGCTGTAAGATTTCTAATGATGAATGTCTGAACAATGTTGCTTTTATCAGGATGCAGATAGAGTTGGTAGAGTATTGTTTTGAGCGTGGTGAAGTTAGTGAAATATGGATAACATTTCCGGAGCCACAGCCGCAGAAAGCCAAAGCTAAAAAGCGCTTTACGTCACCACAATTTAATGAAAGATATTATAATATTTTGAAGGAAGATGGTATAATACATCTTAAGACAGACAATGATGATTTTTATAACAACACACTTGATGTGATTAAGGAATATGGTTATACGTTGGTTTTCAGTACAGACAATCTTTACTTGAAAGCACCGGATGCCGAAGTTGCCGAGATTCAGACTTTTTACGAAAAGATGTGGTTGGAACAGGGCTTGACTATAAAATATTTACAATATAGATTAAATACTGAACGTTATAAGGAAATAAAAGATATAACAACAAAAGTAGAGGTCAGAAGCTATTAAATTTTTAGATTATGAAAAAAATATTGTTATCTATAATATTATTGATAGTATCAAGTTTTGCATTTTCGCAATTTTCTTTAGGTATCAAGGCGGGAACGAATTTTTCAAGTTTGTCGTCTGTTAGTACATGTTTCAATTCGGGAAGTATAATGTGTTCAGGCTTTGAAGTAGGTGCTTTTGCAAGAGTAGGCGAAAGGTTTTATGTTCAGCCGGAGTTGCTGTATGCGATGAAAGTTGTTGATGTTTCAGGGAATGTTGCAGGTTATGAGTATGAATATGATTTGTTGAAGTCACAATATGTCAGTATACCTGTGCTATTTGGCTTTAAGATAATAGATAAAAATTGTTTTAATTTTCGACTGTTTCTGGGTCCGCAGTTTGACGTGGTACTTGGTACAGATTATCGTGGAGACGGCTATAATGGCGTGGATTTTAATGATTTTGTTGTAGGCGGACGAGCCGGATTGGGTATGGACATTTGGCGTTTTACATTAGATGCGAGTTATAACTTAGACTTGACTAATTTGGCTGCTTCAGGCTCGGGAAGTATAAAGATAAATGGTGTTAATGTTGGCGTAGGCTTTAAAATTTTTAAGTAATATTTATGGTTTCGGCAGTAAAGAAAGTCGCAGCTATTCATGATATTTCAGGATATGGGCGGTCATCAATGACAATTGTAATACCTGTTTTGTCCGCGATGGGTATGTATGTATGCCCTTTACCCACAGCTGTCTTATCGGCAACAACAGTATATCCTTCACCTTATATAGTCGATTTGACAGAACATATTCAGCCAATAGCTGAATATTGGCAAAAGTTGAATCTGAAGTTCGATGCTATATATAGCGGTTTTTTAGGCTCTCATTTACAATGTGACATCGTGCGACAGATTATTTGTGATTTTTCAACGGAAAAACAATTGGTATTGGTTGACCCTGTTTTGGGCGATGATGGCAAATTATATGATTCTATGGATGACAATATGATTACCGGAATGAGAAGGCTAATAACCAAAGCTCAAATAATTACGCCAAATTTGACAGAGGCTTGTCTGTTGTTAGACGAAGAATATAACCCGAAGGTCAGTTTATGTAAAATAAAACAATATATTGGCAAATTATCGGCGATGGGACCTGAAATAGTAATTATCACAGGTGTTCCCGATGTTGCAGGCAATATCACTGAGGTTTTTGCTTATGATAAAATGAAAAATATCTTTGGTAAGATAAGTTGTAAATATCTGCCGGCAAATTATCCGGGAACAGGAGATACTTTTGCAAGTGTTGTATGTGGAGCTTTGCTGCAAGGTAAAAATATACAGACAGCAATAGAAAATGCAGTTAATTTTGTATATCATTGTATTAAAGAGACCCTGAAATATAATGTTGACAGTAGAGAAGGAGTGCTGCAAGAGCTATTCTTGAGTAGCGTGAATGCTCCAATAATTGAGAATAAATTCGAATTAATTAATTTTTAATATATTAAAAGATGAGTAAAAACGATTTTACAAAAGACATTAAAAACATCATTGTCGTTGCATCGGGCAAGGGTGGTGTCGGTAAGTCGACTATAGCTGTTAATATGGCTGTAGCACTTGCAAAAAAAGGGTTGAAAGTCGGTTTATTAGATGCCGATATTTATGGTCCGTCAATACCTATGATGTTAGGACTAAGTGATGCCGGTCCTCAGGTAGCCGGTGATGAAAACAATCAGATTTTTATTCCGTATGAAAAGTATGGTGTAAAAGTTTCTTCTATCGGTTTTTATGTACAGCCTGAGCAAGCGCTGATATGGCGCGGACCTATGGCAGGCAGCGTTCTATCACAGCTACTACAAGACACGGACTGGGGTCCGTTGGATTATTTGATAATAGATTCTCCTCCGGGAACCGGAGATATACAGCTTACTTTAGTACAAACAATTGCCGTAACCGGTGCTGTGATAGTTACTACACCTCAAAACGTTGCAATCGCAGATGCCCGTAAAGCTGTGAATATGTTTAGAAAACCGGAGATTAAAGTCCCTATATTAGGTATAGTCGAAAATATGGCATGGTTTACTCCTGAAGAAATGCCCAATAATAAGTATTATATCTTTGGAAAAGAAGGTGGTAAACACGTTGCCGAAGAATACCATATTGCTTTGTTAGCTCAAGTTCCACTTATCCAAAGCATCTGTGAGTCGGGAGATGCAGGAACACCAAATGCAAATATAGATGACAAGAGATATAACGAAATATTCTCCGATATGGCAGATAAATTGGTGGAAATGGTCGAAATACGCAATTCGGTGATGAAACCCACTGAAGCTGTTCAAGTCGACCCGAATGCGGAAGGTTGCGGACATTAATATAAACAATAAAGATATTTATTATGGAAAGAGAAACATTATTAGCAAAAGTTAAAGAAATAATTGAACAACTGCGTCCGTATTTACAAGCAGATGGCGGCGATTTGTCTTTTGTAGAACTTACTGAAGACAATATCGTTAAAGTAAAATTACGCGGAGCTTGCGGCTCATGCCCTTATAGCCGTATGACTTTAAAAGACGGCATCGAACGCGCAATAAAACAAGTGCTGCCGGAAATCAAGTCCGTAGAAGAGGCGTAGTTATTATTAATTTATAAAACAATTTATATTATGAAAAAAATTTTCAACAATTTATTGGTTCTATGCTTTATAGCTATTGTATTTACAAGTTGTCAGAATATTAACGTGCTGAAATTAAAGGGAGGAATAAAACTTTAAATCTATATTTCTCAACTCTTTATTGTATTTTCGCACTTGCTACTTGAATCTACGGATAAAAATTTTGCATAAAGAAATATGTTAAAAAATTTTTTTTATTAAAAAAGATCTTTATCTTTGCGGTGAAATCAAACAAAGGTAATTATTTGAAATAAAGGAGAATTATGCTGGGATATATTATAGGTATTATAGTAGGATTAATCCTATTAAAAAAGGACAGAGATAGTAAAATATAGTAATTATTATCAGTAAGTAAATAAAGAAAAAGATGTGTATGGGGATATTCTAACACATCTTTTTTTATGTCCCTCTAATAAAGAATAACTTGTTATTATTTTGCATATAAAAATGACAATAATAACATCATGGCAAAAAGTGTAAATCGTTCGATTTCTCTTTGGATCAACGGCAAAGAGATACAAAATAACATTAAATCTATAAGGGCTGAGATGTTCAAGCTCATCAGTGAACAAAATAAGATGACTATCGGCAGTGAAGAATATAATCAAAAAGCTGCTGCCATTAAACAGCTCAAGACCATATATGCAGAGCATAAGCATAGTTTAAGAATCACTAACGATGAAATTGAAAAAGCTAACAATTTATGGGGAGAAAAAGTTGTTAGGTGGGCGGCGTTTGCAAGTTTTGCCAAAAATATTGGCGACATATACGGTAAAATAACAGCTAAACTTTCTGAATTTACATCTGAGTTTGCCAAATTAGATGATGTATTTGCAGATGTCATTAAATACACAGGGCTTACGCGAAATGAAATTAATCAGCTTAATGAAGAATTTAAAAAAATTGACACACGTACATCGCGGGAGCAGCTTAATATGTTGGCGGCAGAAGCAGGCAAGCTCGGTATCTCCGGCGTCAAAAATATAAAAGATTTTGTTGAAGCTGCGGATATAATAAATATAGCATTAGGGAAAGACCTTGGAGACGGAGCTGTGAAGTCAATGGGGAAATTGGTAGACATGTTTCAGATAGAAAATGATTATTCGTTAAAAGAAGGAATGATAAAAATAGCCTCTACCATTAACCAAGTGGGACAG
Source organism: Bacteroidales bacterium (assembly GCA_023230285.1). Lineage (GTDB taxonomy): Bacteria > Bacteroidota > Bacteroidia > Bacteroidales > BM520 > RGIG7150. The sequence continues at coordinate 9,089 of JALNXP010000026.1, forward strand.
AGTTCTACGGCATCAGAAGCTTACTTACTTAATTTATATTAACGTGCTGAAATTAAAGGGAGGAATAAAACTTTATTATTTCTTGATTACACTGGAACTATCCACAAATGGTTGGATTGGACAGCCAAAATACAGTTTATGCCGGCACTACTTGCTATAAATATAGGTGTTATAATCTTGTTATGTGTGCTAACACTGTTATTTGGACGCATCTACTGCTCTGCAATCTGCCCTTTAGGAATATTTCAAGACATAGTTTTATGGTTTAGCAACAGAAGAAAAAAGAAAAAATACCGCTTTTCATACGCACCGGCTATCAATTGGCTTCGCTATGGCATGTTAGCAATTTTCATCATAGCTTTTATCGCCGGCATCGGCTCTGTAGTTGCCCTACTCGACCCTTACAGCTCTTACGGTTTAATCGCATCTAATCTGTTTGCACCTGTATATCAGTGGATTAACAACCTGTTAGCTTATTTTGCCGAAAGAGCCGACAGCTATGCTTTTTACTCCGTTGATGTTTGGATGAAAAGCTTGCCGACTTTTATCGTAGCTGTCGTCATCTTCATTACAGTCATCATATTACCATGGCTTAAAGGGCGTATTTACTGCAATACCATTTGTCCGGTAGGTACAATATTAGGATTGATATCGCGATTTTCGTTTTTCCGTCCGACAATAAATGCCGAAAAGTGCAACAGCTGCGGATTATGCGATCGCATTTGCAAAGCTCAATGTATCAACCCCAAAGAACATAAAATAGATTACAGTCGTTGTGTTACCTGTATGGACTGCATCGACAACTGCTCACAAAAAGCCATCACGTATCAACTTTATTCCAAGAAGAAAGCTGAGGCTAAAGTTGAAGCCAAAGCTACCGATGAGAGCAAGCGTAATATGTTAACAGTATCAGCTGCTTTATTAGCGACTTCACTTCTCAAAGCGCAAGAGAAGAAAGTTGACGGCGGCTTGGCGTATATTGAAGACAAGAAGATACCGGAGCGGCAGACGCGTTTAGTACCAGCCGGTTCGCAAAGCCTGCGTAACTTTTCAAAGCACTGTATAGGCTGTCAGCTATGTGTTTCGGTTTGTCCGAACCAAGTGTTGCGACCTTCGACCAACCTGCTCACGCTGTTGCAGCCGGAGATGTCTTACGAAAGAGGCTACTGTCGTCCGGAATGTAACAAATGCTCGGAAGTATGTCCTGCCGGAGCTATAAAGCCTATCAGCATAGCTGACAAATCTTCCACACAAATTGGACATGCCGTATGGATTGAGAAAAACTGCATTGTACTCACCGACAACGTAGAATGCGGCAACTGTGTCCGTCACTGTCCGTCCGGAGCTATCACCATGCTGCCTTCAAACCCTGAGGACGAAAGCTCTCTGAAAACACCTGTCGTCAACGAAGCACGCTGCATCGGCTGCGGAGCTTGCGAAAATCTATGCCTTGCCCGCCCTTTTAGTGCAATATATGTAGAAGGTCATAATGTGCATAAAGAAATCTAATCTTATTAGATATTTTATTGATGACTTAATTAGTCATGCAAGAAACAAAATCAACATAAATAACTGATTATCAAAACGAGCAACAACATGAGTGAAGATAAAAACAACATAAGCAGACGAGAATTTTTTAAAGTTGCCGGCGGCGGTGCTGCCATAACAGCAGCGGTGGCATTAACAGGCTGCAATCGTGGCAGCAACGAGCGCGGCGGCATAGCTGTCGATGATAAGCCGACAGGCTCAATGACCTACCGCATAAATGCTTCTACCGGTGACAAAATTTCGATATTGGGATATGGCTGCATGCGCTGGCCAACGATAAACAACGAAAGTGCAAGAGAAAATGATGGCGCTATCGACCAAGAGACTGTCAACGAATTAGTTGACTATGCTATTGAACATGGCGTAAATTACTTTGACACCTCACCGTCTTATTGCAAAGGACAGTCGGAACATGCTACCGGCATCGCCCTATCTCGTCACCCGCGCAACAGCTACTATATAGCCACAAAATTGTCGAATTTTGCACAAGCAACATGGAGCCGCGAAGGAGCTATGAAAATGTATTACAATTCGTTCAAAGAGCTACAAGTAGACTATATAGATTATATGCTGCTGCATGCAGTTGGACAAGGCGGCATGGAAAATCTGAACAGCCGCTATATTGACAACGGAATGCTCGACTTCCTACTCGAAGAACGAGAAGCCGGACGCATAAGGAACCTCGGATTTTCATATCATGGAGATGTAGAAGTCTTCGATTATCTTCTATCACAAAACGACAAATATCATTGGAATTTTGTTCAAATACAAATGAACTACGTAGATTGGCAGCATGCTAAAGATGTGAACAAAAACAATACTAACGCCGAATATCTGTACAACGAATTGCTGAAACTCAACATTCCTGTAGTTATTATGGAGCCGCTGCTTGGAGGACGTCTTGCTAATCTGCCTAATCACTTAGCTGTAAAATTAAAGCAACACCATCCGAACAGCAGTGTTGCATCATGGGCATTCCGCTACGCCGGCTCTTTTTCGCAAACACTTACAGTGTTGAGCGGCATGACATACATGGAGCATCTGCAAGATAACGTCCGAACATTTTCTCCTTTAGAAGTACTTAGTGAAAAAGAAATCGATTTGTTGGAAGATACGGCACGAATGATGATTGAATATCCTTTAGTGCCGTGTACCAGTTGCAAATATTGTATGCCGTGTCCTTATGGCATAGACATTCCATCTATTTTTGCACATTATAATAAATGTGTCAACGAAGATAAAATTACGGAAACTTCACAAAATGAAAATTATCGTAAAGCTCGCCGCGAATTTTTAATCGGACTCGACCGCAAAGTGCCAAAATTACGACAAGCTGCTCACTGTGTCGGTTGTAGTCAATGTTCACCACATTGTCCACAAAATATCAACATACCGAAAGAACTACAAAGGATAGACAAATATACGAATAAGCTCCACTCGGAAACTTTAACATTTTTTTTAGTTTCCGTGTACAATATTGATTATCAATATAATACACATATACTGTAGTTGTATTTATCTTTTTTAACATTGTAAAATATAGGATAATACAAAAAACAATATACTTTTGCGGATATTTCAATTATGGTATTTATGAATATGCGTGATAAAATTATTGAAACAGCAACAGAGCTATTTGCGAAATACGGCATCAGGAGTATTTCTATTGATGATATATGTAACGAAATTCATATTTCAAAAAAAACATTTTATCTTTATTTCAAACAAAAAGATGAATTAATAAAAGAGGTACTCCATCGTATTCGTTCTAAAAAGTTCAAAAAAGTAGAGCAAAAAATACAAACTATTGCAAATTTCAACATTATTGATGAAATATTGTTTCACAACATTGATTTTGTAAGAACGCATCAAGACAAGTTACGTAGTTTTACTTATGATTTAGAAAAATATTATCCCGATTTAATGAATGAATATAGGCAAACTATAAGTGATGCTTATACGCAGATGTGCTATATTGCCACTAAAAAAGGGGTAAAAGATGGCTTGTTTAGAGAAGATATTGATATAAATACTGTTTCAGTATTCATATCGGCACAGATTCAAAAAACATATACATTTTTGCAAAGCAACACCAAGCTGCAGGCAGGTCAAATAATTGATTTTTTGTCTGATATATGTGTAAGGGCTTTGGTTAACGAGAAAGGTTTGAAATATTATCTTACAAAGAAGAAAGAATTAGAGACAAAAGAAGAAGGAAAAAAAGAATTATAAAAAAAACAAATAAAAAAACTTATGTTAAAACGATTAAATTTAGTATTAGCTATTATATGTGTCTGTATAAGTATGTCGGCACAAGAGAAAATAGCTTTATCGCTGGAGGAAGCGAAAGAATATGCTTATGAGCATAATCGTTCGATACAGAATGCTTCCATAGACATTCAGGTTGCAGAGCGTAGTAAATGGCAAACGCTTGCCACCATGCTGCCTCAAATCAGTGCCTCTTTTGATTACCTCAGTTATTGCGGATATTCCATGGAACTCATGGGAATATCTATTCCAATGAATCCGTCAGGGACATTCGGTGCTACTGCTGCCGTTGCTTTAAGTGGCTCTCAAGTTGTTGGCACTATAATAAATGACATTGCCATTGATATGTCAAACATCTCTTTAGACAAGACAAAGCAAAGCATCGAAGCCTCTGTTACCAAACTTTATGTTTCTGCACTTGCAATGGAAAAAACGATTAATTTATTAAAGCTAAGCCTCGCCAACATTGAAAGTCTGTATGAAATGACAACTAATTCTGTTAAAGTAGGCGTTGCAGAACAAACCGATGCCGATAAACTTTCTGTACAAGTTGCTTCTTTACAAAACAGCATAAAAGCTACAGAACGCTCTATCGAAATGCTCTACAATTCGTTACGATTACAACTTGGCACCCCTGTTGATTGCGAGATAACATTAACCGACAGCCTTGACATTATGACAAGCGAAGAAGCAACAATCAACTTATTATCCAAATCTTTTGAATTAGACAACAATTACGATTATCAATTGTTGAAAAAGAATTTGGATATGTCCGATATGCAGATAAAATTAACGGTTATGGATTATTTGCCCAAAGTCAGTGCTTATTATCAATATAGTGCAAAAACATATTTTGGACAAGATGAAGGCATGAACATGACACCACCAAACATGGTTGGAATTTCATTTTCTCTACCTATATGGTCAAGTGGACAGCGGACAACAAAATTACAATCAGCTAAATTAAATAATAAAATCAGTCAAAATACTTTTTTAGATACCAAAGATGCTTTATTGGTTCAAGACAGACAGCTAAGATTCAATTTGTCGTCAGCTTATGAAAGTTTTGAGATACAAAACAAGAACATAGAAGTTTCTCAACGTGTTTTTGATAACATCAGCAACAAATATGAATACGGAAGAGCTTCGAGCTTAGAAGTCACGAATGCAAATACGGACTTAATTTCAGCTCAGAGTAATTATATTCAGGCTTTGTTGGAATTAGTAAACGCTCAAATTGAATTACAAACACTTATTAACGAATAAACTCAGGTTTCCTTCATCAGAAAAAAACAAACAAGACGTATGAAAAAAATAACATTTATGTCACTTCTTGCAGCTTTAATGTTAATTGGCTGCGGACAACAAACTAAAACAGATACTAAGGCAGGACAAACAGAAAGAATCGAACCTGTCGAAGTACAAAAGTTAGTAAAGACTACAATAGCTAAATCTATTGATTTTAAAACCACTTTAGAAGGTTATGAAGCGATGAACATTGCGCCTTCGTTAACCGGTAAGATAGAGCATATCTATGTTGAAGTTGGCGACCGCGTACAAAAAGGCGACAATCTGATACGCATGGACCAAAACCAATACAACACTACTAAATTGACATATAGCAACTTACAAACAGAGTACAACAGAGTTGATGCACTTTATAAAATGGGGAGTATTTCGCAGCAAATATATGACCAGACAAAGTTACAATTAGACCAGACAAAAGAGAGTCTTGACTTTCTTGAGAAAAACACATTTGTAAAAGCTCAATTTTCAGGAGTTATCTCGGCAAAAAATTATGAAGACGGTGAGCTTTATTCAGGGCAGCCTATTTTAATTCTCACTCAAATAAGTACATTAAAAGCTTTCATAAACGTTCCCGAATCATACTTTCCTGTGTTAAAAGCAGGAATGAAGGCTGCTATAACATCTTCTTTATATTCTGACGAGACTTTTAATGCCACAGTAGAAACGGTTTATCCCACAATAGACCAGTCATCTCATACATTTCAAGTGAAATTGCGTATTCCTAATTCAAAAGAGTTGTTGCGTCCCGGAATGTATGTCAACACCACACTTGCACTTGGTGAAATAGATGCCTTAATAGTTCCTTATCAATCTGTATTGAAATTACAAGGTTCTAACAACAGATATGTTTATATCAACGACAATGGCAAAGCTAAATACGTACCTGTTACACTTGGTAAACGTTTTGATGACAAAATAGAGATATTTTCTCCGGAACTATCCGAAGGTGACGAGTTGATAATAGTCGGTCAGGCACGCCTTATTGACGGCGTAAAAATTCAAATTCAATAATTATTAAAAATTAGTTATGAGCATTTATAAAACAGCTATCAATAAGCCGATTACGACTGTATTAATTTTTATAGCGATAATCATAATAGGTCTGTTCTGTTTAAAAGGACTGCCGATAGACCAGTTTCCGGAGATGGAGCCTCCTTATGTTTCAGTTATGACAACATATTCCGGTGCCAACAGTAGTGAAATAGAAACCAACGTCACAAAATTACTCGAAGACAACTTAAACTCCGTTGACGGATTAAAAGAGATATATTC
>JALNXP010000260.1 GCA_023230285.1 Bacteroidales bacterium
GAAAAACGCTGTCGAAATTGTTAATCTCGACAAATGGGAATTTTCTTTCGACTCTACTTGGTATGCCGCAAACATTCCAAGTTGCATTCATACCGATTTGCTCGCACATAACCTCATCGAAGACCCTTTTTACCGCTCAAACGAAGATTCCATTCAATGGATTTCAAATTCACAGTGGACGTATAAAACATCTTTTGATAAAACAACAAATAACAACATTATCAATCTTGTCTTTGATGGTATTGATACTTACGCAAAAATATATTTAAACGGACAAATGTTGAAAAATTGTGACGACACAACCGCCGTTTTTACAACCAACAACATGTTTCGTAAATGGTCTTTTGATGTATCAAAGCAACTCAAAGATATTGATAACGCATTAATTGTCGTATTCTACCCTTCTTCTGATGTCGACAAACAAAAAGCCTCACAATTAGCTTATTCTTTGCCCGACATCAGAGCTTTCTCTCGCAAAGCACCTTATCAATCCGGCTGGGACTGGGGTCCTATGCTCCCTACCATGGGTCTTTGGCAACCCGTCTATTTAGAAAGTTGGAGTCTATTTCACATTACTGATATTCAAACTTATCAGAAAGCATTATGCGATTCTGTTGCAGAAATTGAAGTAGTCATGCAAATTCAAGCTACTGACGACATCACTGCTTCTTTCGATTATATCGTTGACAGCAATACAACAGTTAATACAAATAAAAATTTAATACGAGGTCTCAACACCATAACTCAATCTTTTATTATTACAAATCCCGAATTATGGTATCCAAACGGTTTGGGGCAACAAAAGCTATATACGGTAGAAGCTGTTGTAAAAGCAGATAATTACATTGATAAAGCCAAGCGGCGAATAGGACTGCGCACCATAGAATTAGTTACAGACCAAGATAAAGCCGGCTCGAAATTTGAATTTCATGTAAACGGGCAGCCTGTCTTTATGAAAGGCTGTAACTACATTCCATCTGAAAGTTTCACTACTCGCTGTACAGAAGAAAATTACCGTCATTTACTGCAATCATGCAAAGATGCCAATATGAATATGTTACGAATTTGGGGCGGCGGAATCTATGAAAACGACATTTTCTATGACATTTGTGATGAACTCGGTTTGCTTGTGTGGCAAGATTTTATCTTTGCATGTGCGCTATATCCAGGTGACGAAGCTTTTCTGAACAACGTATCTAAAGAAGCCGAATATCAAATAAAAAGGTTAAGAAACCATCCTTCTATAGCACTTTGGTGCGGTAACAATGAGGTAAAAAACGGCTGGGAAGACTGGGGTTGGCAGAATGATTATTCTGAAGAACAGCGTCAGGAAATCGAAAACAATTACAAACAAATTTTCGGTAAAATATTGCCGGATGCTGTATCAAAATATGACAATGGAAGATTTTACCACGAGTCTTCTCCTTTATGGGGTTGGGGACACAAAGAATGTTGTACTTCCGGCGACTCGCACTATTGGGGCGTGTGGTGGGGCGAACAACCTTTTGAGGTTTGGAGCGAAAAAACAGGCAGATTTATGTCCGAATATGGCTTTCAGTCTTATCCCGAAACCTCGACAATAGAGACTTTTACCCTACCCGAAGACAGAAATATACATTCAGCCGTGATGAAAAATCACCAAAAACATGGTCGCGGCATAGAAATCATCAATAATTATATGAACATGTATTACGGTGTGCCGGAAAATTTTTATGATTATCTGTATACCAGTCAGTTAGTCCAATCTTTCGGCATTGGCAACGCCTTAGAAATTCATCGTCTGAAAATGCCTTATTGCATGGGTACGCTTTATTGGCAACTCAACGACTGCTGGCAAGTGGCATCATGGAGCAGCATCGATTACTACGGCAATTGGAAAGCTCTGCATTATACGGCAAAGCGGAAATTTGGAAAAATGATAGTCGCCACAGAAATGCACAGCGACACAGCATATATCTACTTAGTATCAGACTTATATGAAGACATCGAGGGAAAATTAAAAATCGAAGCCTTTGACTTCAATGGCAAGCTACAAAGACAAGATATTGTCAATGAAATAGTTGCAAAACAGAACACATCTTCTTTGGTCTGTATTTATCCCATAAGAAAAGATTTTATGGAAAATGCTGCGAACATTTTCATCAACATAACATTTATGGCAGACGGAGCACAAGGTGCAAGCAAAATACTTTATCTGACATTTCCCAAAAATCTCGACTTACCTGATGGCAAACCGGCTATAGAAGTAAAAAAATACGGTAACGAATATAATATCAAATTAAGTACAAACGTTTTATTAAAAGATGTTTACATAAGTACGAAACCGAATACTGCAGGCATTTATTCTGATAATTATTTTGACATGCTTCCAAACAGCAATAAAGAGATTAAATTTACGCCAAAAGAAGAAGTATCCGAAGCTTTTGAATTTATAATTAAGACGTACAACAATGCTTTTTAAAGACATTCAGGGAAATGACAATATCAAGCGGCAGCTAATACAAATGGTTGACAACAATCATGTGGGGCATGCTTTGCTTTTCAATGGACCGGAAGGTAATGCCAAGTTGCAACTTGCGCTTGCTTTTGCACAATACTTAAATTGCGACGACCGCCACGATGGAGATTCTTGCGGCGTATGTCCTTCTTGCACTCAATTTGCGAAACTTGCTCACCCCGATTTGCACTTCATATTTCCTGTTGGCACTTCAAAACTCAAAAAAACAAAAGATACTGTAAGTGACGACTTTATTGAAGAATGGAGAGAATTTATTTTCGACAATTACGCATTAGGTACTTTAAACAACTGGTATAATTGCATCAAAATCGACTCCGGCATCATCAACGCCTTAGATTGTAACGGCATCATCAAAACTTTGAGTTACACCTCATATCAATCGAAATATAAAATTATGGTGATATGGATGGTCGAAAAGTTATTTTATGCTGCGGCACCTAAGATATTAAAGATATTGGAAGAGCCTTCGGAGAACACGCTTTTTCTGCTAATTACCGAAAACAGGGCAGCTATTTTAGATACGATAATATCGAGAACACAAAGCATTAACATACCTGAATTTACAAATGATGACATAAAGAACATTCTCATCAAGCGTAATGGTCTAAGTGAGCAGGAAGCAATAAAAATTGCTGCTGTTGCTGACGGCAATGCCGCAACAGCTCTCTCTTGTGTGTTAATGCCGGAAGCACGAATGACGGCTTTTGATGATTTCATCAGTTGGATGAGAGTTTGTATACGTTCAAACATGAACGAAATATTACCTCATGCCGAGCAAATATCAAAACGGGGACGTGAAGGTTGCACTTTCTTTTTGAAAAGTGCATTGTCGCTATTACAACAGGCACTGTTCCTTAACGAAACAGGACAATTTATCATGCCACTGCCTGACAATCACACAGAACC
>JALNXP010000027.1 GCA_023230285.1 Bacteroidales bacterium
AACGGTTGGCGAGCCTTCTGTATCTTTCAGAGAAACAATAACCAAGCCGGCAGAATGCAACTACAAGTATGTAAAACAAAGTGGCGGTAAAGGTCAGTATGCACAAACCGTTATACGTTTTGAGCCAAATCCGGGATTAGGCTTTGAATTTGTCGATGTCACAAAAGGCGGCGTTATTCCGAAAGAATTTATTCCTTCCGTCAATAAAGGGTTATTGAAATCCATGGATAAAGGACCGTTTGCAGGCTATCCTGTTGTAGATGTAAAATGTGTACTTTTAGACGGCAGTCACCACCCTGTAGACTCCAGCGACATGGCGTTCCAGACATGTGCGTCAATATGTTTCAAACAAGGTTTCAGAAGTGCCGGTCCGGTATTATTGGAGCCTGTCATGAAAGTCGAAATTAACACTCCTGACGATTACATAGGTAATGTCACCGGTGATTTGAACAAGCGCAGAGGCAGAATCGAGAGCATGCGCCGTTTCAGAAAAGGCTCACAAAAACTTGTAGCTTTTATTCCTTTGATGGAGATGTTCGGCTACGCAACAGCTTTGAGAAATATTTCCAGCGGCAGAGCCAACTATTCGATGGAATTTCATCAATATATGCCAATGCCGGTTGCAAAGCAGGAAGAAATAATCAAGAGAAGAAACGAAGATAAATAAATGACGTATGTATAGCCGCAATTAATTGCGGCTATACATATACCTTATTTATAATACCCCTGCATTTTCATTTCGCAGGCAGAAAAAGCATTATATTTATACTTATCGATAGGATAATCCCAGCAGCCAAGTTGATGATAAATTTCTCCGCCGAAGCCGTGTTTAAATTTATATAATCCGTACATAGGGTGTGACGGATCCGGACATGGTGCAATGCCAAACATGTCGTATTCATTACAGTTACTACATTTAGCCATCTTAATAGCCGCCCACTGCAAAGCGTATGTAGGCATCATATTTCGGTATTGAGAAGATGAAGCACCATATAAATAAGTAGCACGATGCGCCGACATCACCAAAAACATAGCAGCTAAAGGCATTTTATCATAATACGCTATCAATAATTGAACATTCACCTCATCATCAGGACATTCCATTTTAGATGTAAAAACAGAGCGAAAATAATTTATATTATTCAAAAACAAGCCATTACGAATGGCTGTCTCCGTATACAAATTATACCACACATCTAAGCCCTTAATTCCAACAGACTTAACTTCTATGCCCCACTTTTGTGAAAGTTTAATATTATATCTCGTCTTAGGTTTCATGCGAGCTAATATTTCTTCTTGATTTTTGTTTAAATCTAAAACTATAGTATTAGCCGGTAAAATATTGATATTTGATTTTTTCAGATTCCATTCGTTAGTTCCATAATTTATATGAAACTCTTGAAATTCCTTGTCAGGTAATCCTGCCCAATTACCATCGTCAGAAAAGTCAGTTTCTTTACACCAGTGTGATTCCCAGTTTAAATCGTAGCGGATAGCCACACAATGTTTTGGAAGATAAGACTTTAAACATTCCGACAACTCTTCTAAAAAAGCGCCCTGATTTTCTTTTGAAGGCTCTATTTCCGGACCATAAGGCAGATAAGCGATATAATCTTCTTTATTCAGATATTGAAAAAACACCACAAAGTCGGCATTAGTATGACAATATCCGCCCACATTAGAATAAATATCGCTGTTTTTGACTGAAAACTCAAATGCGCGGGAATTAAGCCCCAAATGCTCTTTCACCTTCGACCAGAAAGAAGTCTGCTGAATGATAGGCGTGCTATAGGTATCAATAATTTTTTTAGGTTCAATTTTTAAGTACATAGCTGTAAAATGCAGTTAAATATGTGAATTGCAAAGATATATAATAAAACCGGTATGGACAAATTATTGTAAAAGTTATACTATGCGTTATTTCCTTCTTTTCTTTTGATGATATGCTCTTTTATTTGTTTCTGTATAAGTTGCGATTTTGTTTCCTGATGGATAAATGTCAGTTGTTCCTTAGGTTTTACACGTTGATACCCTGCTTCTTCAAGTTTTTTGACTGTAGTATTATATCCTATATTGAAAAGTTCTTCTATATTACTAAGGTCGAATGAGTTGTATGCTGTAGTATCAAGTTCTACAAACATGTCGCTCATAGCGGCATCTTCGAGTGTATTAGAGATGAACATCAGGTAAAACGAGCGTATTGCATAAGCTATCATATTATTTTCGAATTTCATTTCTTTAGCATGATGTACGCTTATACCTATAACTTTTTCACATTTTTCGCGGATAGAAGACACGGGGAGATTTTGGAACACGCCGCCGTCAACATAGTGAACGCCGTTGATAATCATAGGATAAAAGACGATCGGTATAGAGCATGAGGCAGCCACTCGCGGGGCGAGTTCACCTTTATTAAAGACTGTCACCTTGCCTTTGTCTAAATTACAAGCAACTACATAAAGCGGTATCGGCGTATCCTCGATATTTTTGTAAGGGACGATTTTGGCTATATGTTCCACAAGCGGCTTAGAGCTAAACAATCCGGCGCGAGGGACACGAATGCCCAACAAATCTTTAAACTCCATTTTACCAAACATATTACACATGTCAATAGGGCTGACACCTGAAGCATAAAGAGAAGCGACAATAGAGCCTGCACTCGTTCCGGCAACCACATCTGCCTTTATGCCAAATTCTTCTAAAGCCTGTATAGCTCCACAATGTGCCGCACCTTTTGCGCCACCACCGCTAAACGCAATTCCAAGTTTATATTTTTTCATCGTACAAAATTTTATCTTGCAAAGGTATATTAATTTTTACAAATAATTAAAACATGGAAAAACCATCAGAACAAATTTTTTTGTATCTTTGCACTTCGAAAATTGTAGGCAGCTGAAGATCCTTTTTTGATTGTAAGTGACTGAAGATTTTACTATTAGAAGTTTAATTAAAGTATTTACAAAATGAAAAAAAGTTCAAGTTTTTTGAGTTGGTCTATTTTATCCATGTCTCTGCTTACAGTTATGGCGGGAGCAGCGATTGCTCCTGCGTTAGGTATCATTAAAAATCATTTTTGCGATGTTCCTGTATGGCAGGTTCAACTTATCATCAGCATCCCTGCGCTATTTATCATCTTTACAAACCTGTTATTCTCTACACTGTGCAGACTGTTCAAGTCGAGGACTTTAGCTCTGACAGGGCTTATATTATATGTAGTCTGTGGCACAGCGCCATATTTCATAGACAATATATCGTTGATATTAGTATTTAGAGCCTTACTCGGAGTCAGTGTTGGCATGATAATGCCTCTGTCGACAGGCTTACTCTCTTTTTATTTTCCGCCGGAGCAACAAGGAACGCTGATGGGACTTGCCGCCGCCATGAATCAGATGGGTGGAGTCATAGCTACGCTTTTAGCCGGCATTTTAGCATCTATCTCATGGAATTATGCTTTTCTTGTTTATATTCTTGGACTGATAGCTGTCGTTTTTATAGTCATTTTTCTTCCTAACGAGCAAATAGCAACGCCAAAAACGAAGCAACAAGTACCCTGTATGAAAGAACGACTGAAAAAATTCCACCCATCTATTACAGGAATGTTTCTCTGTATGAGCCTTTTCTTTGTCTATCCAAGTAATTTTGCCATAATAGCAAGTCAACAGACAAGCCTTTCGAGCAATGCCATTACTATTATTATGGTTGCGCTTGATGTTATAGCCTTTTTCGTAGGAATGTTTTTCAGCAAGCTGATTAATGTCTGCCGGAAAAGCCTCAAATATTATGCGCCTGTCTGTTTTATCATTGCATACACATTACTTGCAACATCAGGTTCTATTTGGGCATTACTTGTCGGCTCTTTATTTATAGGAATTGCCAACGGTGCCGGAATACCCTATCTTAACACCATAGCATCTATCAAAGGTGGAAAAACTGCAGCTACCACTGTAATGCCGCTCATTTCGGCAAGTTTGTACCTCGGACAGTTTTTGTCGCCGATATACATATCATCTCTCGGCAACGCACTGTTTAACAACGCATTAACGGCACCATACATGTTAGCGGCGATAGTAGCGGTCATTTATCTTATACAGGTTATCTGTACACGCAACCTTCAAGCGTTGCCACCAAAGCAGCAGTCATCTGTAAATCTTGAGTAACAGAAGAAGTTTGAAATATCTAATAAATTTTTTAGTATCTGATAAATTTTTTTACTAATTTTGCATCGTTTTATAATCTAAGAGCAACTTTAAGTTACCGCTGCCTGATTTTAAAATAAAAAGAGTATTAATTAAAATAGATGTATATAGAACAGTAAATAAAATTATTAACATAAAGCATTAGCTATTATTTCGCGTTCAAGAAAAAAGCCTGAGAAACTGATTTTCTTCGAAAATTGGAATAGCAATTGTTTACGGAGAGTCTAAGAGACAATCCAAACCAAGTTTTTAATGTTGATGCTTGCACCGTCACAGGTGTGAGTACTTCTAAAACTTGGTCGGGTTTCTTCTCAGGCTCCCGTGAACGCGATAGAAAAGGCTCACACCTTTTCTTTTATCCGATTTTCTGTGATTGATAGTGATGCAAAACTATCATTCACTATGGCAAATAAAGATTTAACTAAAGCTAGAAACGCAAAAAACGATGAATTTTATACTCGACTTGAAGATATTGAAAATGAATTGAGACATTATACCGGACACTTTAAAGACAAAACAATTTTCTGTAATTGTGATGACCCGCGTATCAGTAGCTTCTTTCATTATTTTTCGTATAATTTCGAATATCTCGGTTTGAAGAAACTTATCACAACATGCTATAAAAACCATGAAATAGATTTGTTCAGCCAGAACGATTCCGAAAGAGCAATTTATCTTGAATACAATGGCGATAAGAATGGCAGTCGTGTTCCTGATATTGAAGAAATAGGTGTAAATTATCTTCAAGGTAACGGTGACTTTCGCAGAAATGAGTGCATCGAATTACTTAAACAATCTGATATTGTAGTCACGAATCCACCGTTCTCGCTTTTTAGAGAATATGTCGAACAACTCTTTAAATATGACAAAAAGTTTATTATTATAGGAAGTTTAAATGCAATCACTTACAAAGAAATTTTTTCTCTTATCAAAAGCAATCTGATATGGTTGGGATATGGCTTTAAGGCAGGAAATGCGTTTTTCAGAATACCTGAAATCAGAAATTTTGCCAAAGGAGTATATGATAAAGAAACGGGGCTTGTAAAGTTTCGCAATTGTTGCTGGTTTACCAACCTAGATATTCAGAAACGCCACGATGATTTAATACTTTACAAACAATATATACCTAAAGAATATCCGAAATATGACAATTATAACGCTATAAATGTCGATAAAACCGCCGATATTCCTATGGATTACGATGAGGTAATGGGCGTGCCGATTACTTTTTTGGATAAATATAATCCGGAACAGTTTGAGATAGTGAAGTTCAGAAAAGGTGATGATGACAAAGATTTGTCAATAAATGGAAAATGCCCATATTTTAGAATTTTAATCCGCAGAATTAAGAAATAATTAAAAAATTTATGACAATCTTCTTCAATGAAAACATAAAACGCTATGAAAATTACATTATTAGAAACCACCATCCGCGAACTCGCCGCCGGCTACACTGACCAAGGTGAAGACGGCGTATTCGGTTACGACGGCAAATTGGACATCCGTCCGCCTTATCAGCGGGAATTTATTTACAAGGAAAAACAGCGCAATGCCGTCATAGACTCTGTCTGGAAGGGCTTTCCGCTCAACGTGATGTATTGGGCAAAACGCGAAAACGGGACATTCGAAATCATTGACGGTCAGCAACGAACTATCAGCATTTGCCAGTATGTGAGCGGAGATTTCTCCACCATCATCGGCAACTTTAAAGAGCCTCGCGCTTTTCATAATCTACAGCCAGATGAGCAAGAACGGATATTAGACAGTTATAAGCTGACGATATACGTCTGCGACGGCACCGACAGTGAAAAACTGCAATGGTTTAAAACCATCAACATCGCCGGCGAAAAACTTACCGACCAAGAGATGCGTAATGCAGTCTATTCCGGTCCGTGGGTTAGCGACGCTAAACGCTATTTCAGCAAAAACGGCTGTGCCGCCTACGGATTGGCAAACAAGTACATAAGCGGCTATCCCATACGACAGGATTATTTGGAAACCGCTATTAATTGGATTTCCGAAAATCATATCGAAGATTATATGAACAAACATCAACACGACATAAATGCCAATGAGTTGTGGCTGTATTTTCAACAAGTTATCAGTTGGGTAAAAATTCTTTTCCCAAAAAAACATTACAGGAAAGAGATGAAGACAGTAGCATGGGGACGACTATATAACGAACTCAAAGACAGCTCTTTTGATGCTGACGAATTAGAATTGCAGGTGGCAAAATTAATGATTGACGATGATGTCACCAAAAAATCGGGCATCTACGACTATGTTCTCAGTGGCGAAGAAAAATCATTAAACATTCGCACCTTTAGCGACAACATGAAGCGTGAAGCCTACGAACGACAGCAAGGCATCTGCTGTAAATGCGGGGGACATTTCGACATAAGCGAAATGGAAGCCGACCACATCACACCATGGCACGAAGGCGGCAAGACCATCGCCGAAAACTGCCAAATGCTCTGTAGAGACTGTAATCGAAGGAAGTCGGGAAAATAATGATATAATGGATAAATGCTTTGCAAACAAGCATTCCGCTGTTTTTATCTGCTCGTTTTGTTGTCTTTATTTTTTCCATGTAATTCTGCCTTATTTTTTCCGATATAGTAAAAATAAAGAATCAAATCGAAGCTGACCAATAGAGTATTGAACACCCACAACCAAGTTACCAAATCATTATTATAAAGAATTTTATGAATGATACCGAAAACATAACCAACGATAATCAACATCATAAAAACAGGACTTTTGCCGATAACGATTTTGGTACGTAATGCTTTTACGATTGAAATAGGCCAACTGATAGCAAAACAAAGCAGCATAAGTACTTCAAAGACACTAAAATTATTCATTTTTATTAATTTAAAACTATTTATATAATATTACTTTTACAATGACATAAGTAAAGTGACTTTGTAAAACGCACAATCGGACAAAAAAGAACAAAATAAAATGGTTTTGGAACAACATTCATTATAATTACAAAATCAGACCAATTAACAATAGAAACTTTACAACCCTTTTATAAACTTGCCATACACAGTTTTATCACTGATATTCAACGTAATGACATAAAAACCCTGAGCTAAATCGCCAACGTAAACATTTGGAACATCAGCATTAACATACAATTCTTTCACAACATTGCCAAACGAAGAATAAATCGTAATTTTCGATTCAATAGCTTTGCCATTGCAAGTTTTAATATTGATATAATTGTCGGCAGGGTTAGGATAAACAGTTATAAAACTGTTACCGGATGTATATGATTGAAGACCACCAAGATAGTTATTATACTTAGCTAAAAAATCACGTGTGATATAAAAGCATGAATCAAATTTATTTTGTACTAAATTATAAGAATTATTAAAATAAAAATTATGTCCTTCGCCTTCAAACGGATGAAGTTCGTTGGTGACAACAAAATTATCAAGGCGTTGAGAGATAGTATGAGAGCCGTACAAATACATTAACGAAGCGCCCATAAACACGCAATATCCTGAATCATAAGGTATTACATTATCAGACGTACCATGAATAAAGCACACAGGAGTTTTTTCATCTTCATCAACAATTTCTAAATCTGTGACACCACCCCACTGAGAAATCACACCTGCAACCGTAGGGGTATTATTACGATAATAGTCAAATCCCGAAGAATGCAGTTCTCCGAGGTCATAATCATTATATGTCTCAGCCGGTCGTTCATTTTCATCTAAATATATTTCGTAGAGTGCAGCGATTGAGCCGGCGGAATTGCCCAATAAAAATATTTGTGTTGTATCAACGCCATACAAGTCGTAATTAGCTTTAAAGAAGCGGACTGCCGAGCTGACATCCTGCGCTGCCGCATATCCGGCACGGACAAAATTCGGCGACGAAAAGTTCATCAACGCCAACAAGCGATAATCGATAGAAGCTGCAATATAGCCATGATGAGATAAAGCCTCTGCATAAGTCACCATATCTACAAAATTGCGACTTCCTGCCACAAATGCGCCGCCAAATATCATTATTACAAGCGGGCGATGTTGCATGGTATCGCCGTCTGGTTCATAAAAATTGAGATATAACGGAACAGGCTCTGTCTCACTGACACGCACCGCCCTACTGAACTCGATTTCAGAAGTAATCTTAATATCATCAAATACAGAAGATAAAAAGCGACCATTCTGTCCTCTAAGCACTATAAAAGACATTGTCATCAACAACAATAGATAGATTTTTTTCATATTCAATTCTTTTTAAGATACAATTTTTTAAACACTTTTGCTAAGTTGCCGCGCAACAAAATATAGAAGCCATTCTCCTGCTTATTGCCCGACCACATCTTTATCTTGTCTGGTAAATCATTTGGATAAGCCATAACCGGTGAGTTTTCCCCAAAGCAAATGTCATAAACGCCAAAACCTGTAAAATCGTTGACCATAAGACAAGTGCGCTTGCCATAAGTGCCGTTCAGATTAAAAGGCAAAAGAGGTGCTTTTAATGTCATCGCTTCAGTATACAGCCGGAAGAAATCTGTAAGCTGTTGTTTTTCAAGTTTTTGTCGCAAATTACTATTAATTTGTTCTGCCGTCTTGTCTATTTCTGCGTTTACGTCAATATTTTCAGTCGAGATGTTCGCTACAGCATTACCGACAAAGCCTTCTGGATAAATTGCACGCCCGCGAAGATTTACCACCGACACCACCGAACACCGACTATTTTCAGGAATATCTTTATTGAAAAGCAGATCTCCTAAATAAGCACATAACAATGCATGCTTTCCGACATGCTCATCAATAGAATATTTTTTGCGCAAATCATCTAACAAAGTATAATGAACAAAAAACGGTGACGCAACAATCTTTTTACTTTGTATCTGATCTTTTAACATCAAAAACAAGTCTTTAAAACCGACTTTATACCACTTCTTTTGTGTAAGTATTTCCATTAACTCTTTCAAATTGTGTTGCGGCTTCGGAAACAATTCTTGATTAAATACTACCGGCGAAATCTCTTGCCCGTTATAAATTTTCGACCAATCACTGACAAATCGATATAACGATGCACCATCGGCACACACATGGTTTACAGCAATATTCAGCAATGTCCCGTCAGAAACTTGAGTAACCTTTACAATCATCACAGGAAAATTTCCTTTTTTAAATGCTTTAATGTCAAATTTTGCTTTAAATAAATCGGGTAAAAACAATGTAGCCGCAAGGTCTTTGCAAGAATATTGCATCTGCTGAGCAACTTCAAAATAGACACCGGCATTATTTGTCGAAATACTATCCTTTGAAGTCATTCTTCCGGCAAAAACAGGATAATTATCAAGTACCGCCGACAAAGACTCTTTCAAATTATCAATATCAAGGTAACTATCGTAAAGCCAGCTTCCACTGTTAACCATGTCAACAAGTGCCGTATCTAAAGGTGTAAAATGCCAGCTTGTGTTACTTGGCTCTATCTTAGATTTAATTGTTTCTTTATTCATTATGAATTTTTAATTACGCAAAATAGAAATATCAATGGCAAAAATAATCAATAAAAATAAATATTATAATTTTATTATAAAAATATTGTTTTTATAATTCAACAAAGTTATTTTTGCAGAAAATTAAATTATATGATTTTCTATTTTACAGGAGTTGGAAACTCTAAATGGATAGCCGAATTGCTAAGCAAAAAGCTCAATGAGCCGGTTGTATCTATCAATGATATAATAAAAAGTGAAGTCAAATCATACGAATATACAGCAAAAGCTGACGAGCGTATTTTGCTTGTATTTCCTATTTATTCGTGGGGATTGCCATCTCCTGTATGTATGTTTATCGAACGGCTGCAATTGTCTGATTTTGAAGACAAAAAGATTTATGCTGTCGCAACTTGCGGCAATTATGCCGGATTAGCAAATAAAATGTTGAAAGATAAATTACAGGAAAGGAATTTACAGTTAGCATCATTTCATACAGTAGCTATGCCTAACTGTTATATCACCATGAAGGGCTTTGACATTGACAGTGCAGAAGTAGCGAAAGAAAAAATCAATCATGCAGAAGCAAGAGTTGACCTGATTGTCAATGCTATAATTGAAGATAGACAAGACGACACGCTATACAGCAAAGGCTCGCTTGCATGGCTGAAGACAAAAATTATCTACCCCTCTTTTATGAAGTACAGCAATAAAACGGAGTTTTATGCTACAGAAGCTTGCAATCATTGTGGCTTATGCGTAAAGCTATGTCCGATGAACAACATAGTTTTAAAAGACGGCGTACCCGTATGGAGCGAGAAGTGCGTGCAATGTCTTGCCTGTATACATCGCTGTCCGCAGCGGGCTATAGAATACGGAAAAATCACTCAGAAAAAAGGAAGATATTACTTTAAAAAAGAAGATGGTGCATAAATTGGAGTTACTAATGGATAATGGATAATGGATAATGGATAATGGGATAATGGATAATGGATAATGGATAATGGATAATGGATAATGGATAATGGGATAATGGATAATGGGATAATGGATAATGGATAATGGATAATGGAATAATGGATAATGAAAATCGAAAATCATAAATCATAAATCATAAATCGTAAATCGTAAATATAATTATGGCAAACGAAGACAAAAAAGATTTTAATGCGATGCTGAACAACAGCAAGGATATGCCTAAAGTTGTGGAAATCAAAGATGAGAAAGGCATACAGAGATGGGGTGGAAGAACTTTAGTCATAGCTCCCCCACTCGATTACGACAAATACATGAAGCTCGTTCCGGAAGGCAAGTTAATCACTACAAACGAGTTACGAAAGAAAGTTGCAACCGACTATAGAGGAGTAGATGTATGTTGTCCGCTGACTTGCGGCATTTTCGTACAGATAGCGGCATGGGCAAGCTATCAAAGGGGAAGCGATGAAACGCCGTTTTGGAGAACGTTGAAAGCCAATGGCGAATTAAATTCGAAATATCCCGAAGCCTATGATTTGCAGAAGAAAAAATTGGAAGAAGAAGGACATACTATCATAGAAAAAGGCAAAACTAACAAAAAGTTTTTCGTAAAAGATTACGAAAAAGATTTATTTAATTTATAATAATCACCTGATTATCAGCATAAATATCAATTTACGCACTTCAATAGAGTTAAAAAAACAAAAAAAATATTTTTTTACGTACATATTAAAATATTGTACTATCTTTGCAATCGATAAACAAATATCGATATGACAAGTAACAATGATAAACCAACCGCGATAATGAAAGCCACTCTGCAAAGGATGCCGCTTTATTACAACTATCTAATAGACAGGGCTAAAGACGGTGACATCTATGCTTCTTCCACATCGATAGCACAAAGTTTAAGACTAACACCCATTCAAGTACGTAAAGACCTTGCCTGTGTATCACAAAACTCAGGAAAGCCGCGTATGGGATTTGAGATAATTACTCTGCTAAAAGACATCGAGATAATTTTAGGATATAACAATGTCGACAATGCTGTTTTAGTAGGAGTAGGAAGGCTCGGCAGAGCATTGTTGTCTTACAGCGGATTTAACGGCTATGGACTTAATATTGTTGCAGGTTTTGATATTGACGAAGACCTTATTGGCATTAAAATTAACGGGAAGCCGATTATGCCTATCTATAAGTTCTCGCAATTAGTAAAATCTCTCAATATCAATATAGGTATCATCACAGTTTCGTCCGGTGCGGCTCAAAGTGTATGCAACTTGATGGTAAGTGCCGGCATTAAAGCGATTTGGAATTTTGCACCTATTCATATCAATATTCCAAATAACGTAATACTAAAAAATGAAAATCTTGCAGCTTCACTCGCAAGCCTTTCTAAAGAATTAGCAGACACATTTTAAATTTATATATGATTGAAATTAACAATAACATTCAAAATTTTTTGTAGAATAAAATAGATAAAAATTTATCGATTATGAAAAGATTCACATTACCACGTGACATTTACTATGGAAAAGGTTCCATGGATGTCCTCAAGACTTTAAAAGGAAGAAAAGCAACTATCGTAGTCGGCGGCGGCTCAATGAAAAGATTTGGATTTTTAGACAAGGCTATGAATTATCTTAAAGAAGCCAATATAGAAATTTCGTTAATAGAAAATGTCGAACCCGACCCATCTGTAGAAACAGTAATGCGCGGTGCAGCTGCCATGAGAGACTTTCAACCTGACTGGATTGTAGCCATCGGCGGCGGCTCACCTATAGATGCAGCAAAAGCCATGTGGGTATTTTATGAATATCCGGAAACATCGTTTGAAACACTTATCACACCATTTAGTTTTCCTGAATTGAGAACTAAAGCAAAATTTGTGGCTATATCATCTACTTCAGGCACAGCAACAGAAGTTACAGCATTTTCTGTAATCACTGACTATGCCAAAGGCATTAAATATCCATTGGCTGATTTTAACATCACTCCGGACATCGCCATTGTCGACCCTGATTTGGCGGACACCATGCCTGAAAAACTTGTCGCTCATACCGGCATGGACGCTCTTACCCATGCAATTGAAGCCTACGTCTCAACTCTTAATTCTCCGTTTACCGACCCATTGGCATTGAAAGCCATAAAAATGGTGTTCGACAATCTGCTATTGTCTTATAAAGGCAACATGGAAGCTCGCGAGCAAATGCACTACGCTCAATGCCTCGCAGGTATGGCTTTTTCAAATGCACTTTTAGGGATAGTTCACTCACTTGCGCACAAAACCGGTGCTGCTTTTTCGACAGGACATATACCTCACGGCTGTGCCAACGCAATGTATCTGCCTTATGTTATCCGCTTTAATGCTAAAGAAGCTGAGGCTATGAAACGCTACGCCGAAATAGCTCGCTCGATAGGAATGAAAGCTGATGACGATGCAGAATTAGTCGAAATGCTATGCAAAAAAATAGAGCTATACAACAGCGCAATGAGCATTCCGGAAAGCCTGAAGTTATTTGGAGTAAAAGAAGACGAATTTAAAGAAAAAGTTAACAACATTGCAACATTAGCCGTTGGAGATGCATGCACAGGCTCAAATCCTCGTAAAGTAACACCCGAACTGATGGCTAAATTGTTAGATTGCATTTACTATGGCAAAAAAATCAACTTCTAACTTGCAGACGCAATAAAACATTAAAATTAAAGATTAAAAAAGGTGCATTGATTCGATGCGCCTTTTTTAGTCTTCGGATGTTTTGAAAAAATGTTCTTTGCCTTATGATTTTACTACCTGTTATCTGTAAGTAAAAAATTTCATGCTATATTTGCATCTTGTAAAATCAAATAAGTATAATATGGCAAATAGATGGATACATAGATGGATACTGAGAATAATCTTAGTATTATTCGTAGGTATATTTACAAGCTGCGATACACATATTTCGACAGCTGACAAAGCAGCAGCTGCAGATAGTTTGAAGACATTGGAAGAAATTCCATCAAAATACGTTTCTATTGATAACGTAAAAATCCATTATAAAACTTATGGCGAAGGCGATACATGCATCGTTTTTGTACACGGTTTCGGCTGTGACATAAACTCATGGCAAGAACAATTATCATATTTAAAAAATAAAGCTCAAATGCTATTTATTGACCTGCCGGGGTATGGCAAAAGCGACAAGCCGCATACGGAATATACGCTTGATTTTTTCGCTAATGCCGTGAAAACCGTGATGGTAGAAACGTTGCATGTAAAGTCTCAGCAAGCAAATACGGAAGCGCAGCAAGTGCCATTTATATTAGTCGGGCACAGTCTTGGCACGCCGGTATGCCGGCAGGTCGCTCTTAAATATCCGGAATTAGTTTCAAAATTGATAGATATTGATGGTGTTTACTGCTTCTACCCTGCCGATTCGATGATGATAGCGGCTTACAATGCTTTTGCAGAAAGTTTTAATACAGACACGCTTCGTCCGATAATCGAGGGTTTTGTTGAATCGCTTTGCACAGCGCAGACACCATCTGTCGTGAAAGAATATGCGATATCAACGATGCCCGAAACGCCGAAGTATATTGCATATAGCACCATGAAAAACCTCATAGACGAGAAATATTGGACTAATGAAAAAATCAACATTCCAACATTGGTCATTGCCTCCAAAAATTCGGGAATACCACCTGATTACAAACAGATAATGAGCAGTTTATACTCCGACATGGAATATTGTGAATTAGACAGCATTGGACATTTCATCATGATGGAGCAGCCGGAGATGTTTAATGAGATGGTTGAGAAGTTTATTAAAGAATAAAGATTATTAATCATGTCCCCGATTCAACAAAAAGCCCTTGACCTGCTTAACAGCAGTCAACTTATCACCATTGCCTCTATCACCGAAGAAGGCTATCCGCGAACTTTCGCTGTGGCAAAATTAGCTAATCACGACTGGACCGTGTATGTTGCGACAGGCACGAGCGGCAATAAAGCGTAGATTCAAGTAGCAAGTGCGAAAATACAATAAAGAGTTGAGAATTTCTTCTTTTACTTTTTTATGATTAGAAAAGTAACAAAAAAGTCTTCCGCTGCGTCAAAACCACATCAGCCAATGCGGGTCTGCATTGTTGCTTTGCAACAATTTTGGGTTTGCCTTGTCAGTTTATAAATCCTTTGACATGACCCCGAAGGGGTCGCATATCTATAGCCTGAAATTTATGACACAGCTGCCAACGACCCCGTAGTGGTCGCATGTTTGTAATTGATAACCAGCAATTTTGCCATAAACATGTTTTGTTCCGTCAGGGGCAATAGCTTGGTAGCCGGACTATGGCTCCTTTGTTATTAGGTCCTACAATAGTATCCATTTCCCAATCGCCAAAGCGTTTACCGTCAACTTCCGGCGGAC